>NZ_KV800921.1:273428-275419 GCF_001810355.1 Neisseria sp. HMSC074B07
CGCCGTACTGGTTTAAAGTTAATCCACTATAAGATGTTGGGTCGGATGGGTTTGGAACGTAGGACGTTGCCGTCTCAGCACCAAGAAGGATGATTTGAACGCAATTGCCGGATATTTTGTCGAAGCTTGTCGGTTCAAACCCTTTTGAAATGTTCCCAAACCGGTTTGCAGTTTTCCGGCAGCTCGGGACACGCGCCGAGGATGCCGCCGCTGAAGTCGTTTAAGCGGTGGAAGTCGCTGCCCGCGCTGGCGAGCATGCCGAAGCGTTCTGCCAGCAGCGCGTAGTTGAGGCGGTCGTTTTTGCAGCAGTTGCCGCTGTGGACTTCGATGCCCACGCCGCCGAGGTTTTTAAATTCTTCAAACAGATTGCGCTTGGCGGTGGCGGACAAGTCGTAGCGCATGGGGTGGGCGATGACCGCCATGCCGCCTGCGCCGTTGACGGCGGAGACGCAGTCTGCCAGCGTCGCCCATTCGTGACGGACGGCGCAGGATTTGCCGTCGCCCAAGTATTTGGTGAACGCCTGCTGCTTGTTTTTGACGTGTCCCGCTCGGATGAGGAATTCGGCGACGTGGGTGCGGCTGACCATTTCTTTGTTTGCCGCCAGCGCGAGCGCGCCGTCGTATGCGCCGCCGATGCCTTTCTTTTCGAGCTTGTCGGCGATGGCTTCAAGGCGTTTCAGACGACCTTGCCGTACTTGCGCCAACAGGTTTTGTAGGTTTTCGTCCTGTTCGTCGAAATCCAAACCGACGACGTGTATGGTGCGCCCGCGCCAAGTTACGGAGATTTCCACGCCGTTGACGAAACGCAGCCCGAGCTTGTCGGCTTCGGCGCGCGCTTCGGCGATGCCGCCGGTGTGGTCGTGGTCGGTCAGCGCCAGCAGCGTGCAGCCGTTTTGATGCGCGAGGCGCACGACTTCGGCGGGGGAGAGCATACCGTCGGAAACGGTGGAATGGCAGTGCAGGTCTATCATGGGGCGTTATGTGTGTGGTGAATGAAGGATGGGGACGGTCATGTTGAAAACCGAGCCGGACAAAGGTCGTCTGAAATCCAGTAGTTCGGATTCTTGAATCCGACATTTCAAATCCCGCCGTAATGATTTGAATGGACGAAATATTAGAAGCTTTGTCGAATGCCACTATCCGAGCAGCGGTGTTTAACAATAAAAGGTCGTCTGAAAACGCGGTTTCCATCCAGCCGAACCGTTTTCAGACGACCTTTCCGTTGTCTTCGTCGTCCGTCCAGCCCGCTTCTTTCAATTTCCGCCGTTGCGCATCGTAGCGGGCTTTTTCCGTCCAATAAACCGTCTGGATGCAGACGTCGCCGCAGTCGCTGCCGCAGCATTCCCACGATTCGGGGCGGACGGGTTCGTCTAAAAGCGGCTCGCCCAAGAGGGCTTCGGCTTTATTCTTCAGGGTCGTATCCATCGGCGATTTCCAAGCGCGCGCCGTCAAACTCGATGACTTCGCCGCCGCGTATTTTGGCAGTTTTGCGGGTTTCGGTTTCGCCGTTGCGCAACACCAGCCCTTCGGCGATAAACGCTTTCGCCTGCCCGCCGCTTTCGGCAAGTCCGGCGAGCTTCAAGAGGTCGCATAAGGCGATGTATTCGTTGTCTTCGAGATAGACGGTGGCTTCCATGAGTTTTCCTGTAATGGGTTCGGATGCGTGAAATTGTAGCATAGGTCGTCTGAAAGCCGTTTCAGACGACCGCGGCTTCTGTATCAGCGTTGCAATTCGCGTTGTAAGGCCCTGCAAGCGGCATCGTTTTCGCCCATGCAGGAACGTTGCAGTGCCTCCAGCCGCTCTTGGCGTTTGGCTGCGCGGTCTTCCGCCGTTTGATTGCGCATTTCCTCTTCGGTTTCTTTGGCGTTGCGGCAGGCGTTGTCATAGCCGCCTTTGCAGGCTTTGCGGTAAAGTTCGAGGGCTTTGGGGTAGTTCCATGCCCAAGCCGCTGTATGGGTTTATAGTGGATTAACTTTAAACCAGTACGGCG
>NZ_KV800921.1:275519-282922 GCF_001810355.1 Neisseria sp. HMSC074B07
TTGTCCTGATTTAAATTTAATCCACTATAAATAGAGGTTTGCCAATACGTTGCAGCCCTTCATGTTTTTGCCGTCGCAGGCTTTTTTCAGCGGCGGGTAGGCATCGGGGGGCTTTCCAGATAGTCGCGGGTCCAAATGCCGAGTGTGACGCAACTGTCGAGCTGGTTGCGCGTGCATTGTGTAATCAGTTTTTGATAGGCTTCGTCGTCGTAGTCTTCGGCGTATGCCGCCGGCAGCAGTCCGAGCAGAAGGGCGAACAGTAGGGAGGTTTGGGCGGGTTTCATGGTTTCTCAAGAACCTTTGTACGGATAAGGGTTTGTCGGCGGTTGCGCAATCTGAATGCGGATATCTTTGAAGGCGATATCAACGTTAACCTATTCGGTTTTCCAAACGAGATTTGACTGCTGCCTAATCTGTTGCATCTTTGCAAAAGGTCGTCTGAAAACGTTCAGACGACCTTTGGGTTTTATTTGCAGGTTTTCATATTCAGGCTGCCGTAGCGCCCGACGATGTTGCGGATTTCCTGTGCGTCTTTTTCATCGACCGACATGAAGATGACGGTCATGCGGGAAACGCTGAGGGTGCTGTCGGCGGCGTTGCCTTTGTCGTCTTGTTCGACGATGCGCGCGCCGCCGAAACCTGCTGCGGACAGGCGCGAGATGAGGACTTGGGCGGAGGAGCGGCTTTTCATGACGCCGAGGCTGATTTCGCCGTTGTGGAGCGTGCCGTTGAAGCCTTTGTTGCCGAGGGCTTCGAGGCGGTTCATGGCTTCGCTGTCGGCAGGCAGCACGACGCGGAAGGTTTTGGCGGCGTGGTCTTTCGATGCACCGCGTTTTTCTACGGTGCGGCTGGCGGCGTGCGGCCAGCGGGTCAGCAGGCCTTTGATACGGTGGTAGTCGTCTTCGTCCAGGGTAACGCTGGCGTTAGACGTACATTGGCGGGCGGCGGATGCGTTTTTGGCGGCGGGATTTTCGTTGGCGGCAGCAGCCGGATTGGTGTTTTCGGCGGCGGCTTTTTCTTTTTCGCGGCGGGCTTTTTCTTCACGTTCTTTTTTTTCTTTTTCGCGGCGCGCCTGTTCCTCTTCTTCTTTTTTCTTGCGTTCGGCTATGGCTTCTTCGGATTCGGGCTCGGGCAGGTCGGCTTGTGTTTCGTCGGTTTGCAGCCAGTCGGGTTGCGCGTTGTCGGCAGGCGCGGGGGCTTGCTGAGGGCGCAGGGATTCGGGTTGGGCGAGTTCGTGGGCGCCGCCTTCTACGGGCGCGGCGTTGGGGGATTTGGCGTTGTTGAGGCGGTGCGTAATCATGCCGCCGAAGACGATGATGTTGAGTGCCACGAGGGCGGCGAAAAGCCATTTCATGAGTTGTTTTCCTTTTTTGTGTTCGGTTGCCGTTGCGGTGTGCGGGCGGTTTTGTGTTGTTATTGGTTGTGGCGGATCGGCGTCAAAGCCAACCGGCTGAAGTTTGCTGCGTCTGAAGGTCGTCTGAAAAGCGGTGTTGCGTTTCAGACGACCTTTTTGAATCTGTGCTACGGCATTGCTGCTTATTCGGGCAATTTATCAGGCTGTTCCTGCTCTTGCGCGACCCAGTTCAATAAGCCGTAAATGACGAGATTATCTACAATTTTTACTGTATTGTCCAAAACAAACTGCTTGGGCAGGGCGTTGACGACTTTGCTTGCGCCGCCGCCGGTGATGATGACGTCGACGGGTTTGCCTTCGCCCGTTTTTTGTTGCAGCCGCCCGTGCATCATGATGACGGCTCCGCAAACGGCATCCATCATGCCGCTGGTGATGGCGTTGGGCGTGGTGGTGGGGAAGGGGTACACTTTGCCGGCGGGGCGGTCGAGGTTGGCGGTTTTGGCGGCGAGGGCTTCTTTCATGAGGTGGAAGCCGGGCATGATGGTGCCGCCGAGGTAATGGTTGTCTTCGGTGAGCGCGTCGGTGGTTACGGCAGTGCCGCAGCTGACGACGACACAGGCGTTTTGGCTGAAACGGCGGCTGCCCAAGGCGTTGAACCAGCGGTCGGAACCGTGTTCGGCGGGGTTGCGGTAGTGGTTGCGGATGCCGAGCGCCTGCGGCATGGAGGGCAGCCAGCGGACGGGCGCGGTCAGGTGGGCTTCGACCAGGGCTTTTTTGAGGTCGCCGCACACGGCGCAACCGACGATACGGGTGCGGTCGTCTGAACGCGCTGCCCATTCTTCGCCGAGCCTGCTCAAATCGCGGTACGGCGCGCGGGTGACTTCGTTGAACACGCCGTTTTCCACCCATGCCCATTTGAGCTGGCTGTTGCCGCCGTCGAGCAGGAGGAGGCGTTCGGGTGGGCGCGGCGCGGCGGCGCGGGGCGTGTCGTCGGGGCGCAGGCTGATTTCGCCGCTGACGACGGTTTGTTCGCCTGCCGATGTCATCAGGTGCAACGCGCCTTGTGCATCGACGCTGAGGACGGTGCCTTCGTTTACGGTCTGCCCGTCGCGCAGGAGCAGGACGGGTTTGTCGTGGTCACGGTGGGCGGTTTGGTATTCTTCAAGGAAGGGGGCGAACCCGTTTTGCGCGTATTGCGTCAGCACGACATTGAGTTCGCCCAACAATTTGTCCAACAGCGTTGAAGCGGGAATGCAGTGTACGGAGGCGGTGCCGCGGGCAAGCTGCGCGTTGTGGAAGAGGGCTTGGACGGAAGCGGCGTTTTCGACTTCTTTGGGCAGGACGAAATTGATGCCTATGCCGATGACGGCAGCGGTTTTGCCCCCGTTGCGGACGGTTTCGATCAGGATGCCGCCGAGTTTGTCCCTGCCGGCGACCAAATCGTTCGGCCACTTGATTTGTATGTCCAAACCCGATGCGGCTAAAGCGCGGCGGCAGGCGAGCGCGACGGCGGGGGCGAGCGAGCCGAGTTCGTGCTGCGGTTTGTCGAATACCCAGCCGAAGCTGAACATCAGGCATTCGCCCAGCCGGTGTGTCCACTTGCGTCCCTGCCGCCCGCGGCCTTTGGTTTGCAGATGCGCGACGCAGAGCGATTTATGGGCTTGTTCGGGCGAAGTGCGCGCCAGATTCAGGATTTCGTCGTTGCTGGATGTGCATTCGTGTTTTAAGGTCGTCTGAAAACCGCGTTCCGCGCCCAAACGTAGCAACGCTTCTTCGTCAAACAAAGCAAGCGGGCGCACGAGCCGCCACTGCCCGTCGTGCTGGCGCAGCAGTCCGCGGATGTGTGCGGGCATCTGTTGCCAAAAGCCGTTGAGCTGGTGCGGCTTCACGCCCGCGATACGCGCGAGATGGGAAACGTGTTGCGGCAGACCGTCGGCAAGTTCCGCCAAAACCCGACTGTGCGGCAGTTTCAGCGCGGTCATTTGCCGCCCTCGGCTGCGCGGATTTTTTCCAGCGTTTTCGTGGTGGAAGTCTGGTGCAGGAACGGAATGGAAAACACTTTGCCGCCGCGCGCCAGCGTTTCTTGCGCGCCGACGATTTTTTCGACCGGCCAGTCGCCGCCTTTAATCAGGATGTCGGGTTTGATTTGCTCGATCAACTCGGCGGGCGTGTCTTCGTCAAACCAAGTGACCAAATCCACGCTTGCCAATGCCGCTGCCACCGCCACGCGGTTTTCCAGCGGGTTGACGGGACGGTCGTCTCCCTTGCCTAAACGGCGCACGGACGCATCCGTGTTCAAAGCCAGCACCAACGCCGCCCCCGCCGAACGCGCCTGCGCCAGATAGGTAACATGCCCCCTGTGCAGAATATCGAAACAGCCGTTGGTAAACACCAGCGGGCGGGGAAGCGTGTGCAGACGTTGCGCCAATTCTTCGGGCGGGCAGATTTTGCGTTCGAAATCGGGGAGGGACCAGTCAGACATAATCGGGATTCCGTTGGGGATAAACAGACAGGCGGTATGATACCGAAGCGGGCGGAAAAGGTAAATTTGAGGGGAGGAGAAGGGGTCGTCTGAAAAGGCAGGCTTTGACAAAATTGCCACTTTGGCGTTGTTCCTATGTACGCCGGTTTGTTCGGCATTACGTCATACAATCATGAACGACGCGCTTGGAAATGGAAAAAGCCGGAATCTGCGGGAAGCAGAATCCGGCTTGTCTAGGTCGTCTGAAAATGGCTAGGACATCCCTAAGGTTGGAAGGCGGTTCAACCCGGTTTCAGGTTTTCAGACGACCTTTTGTTCAGACGGTCAAACGATGGGTTTAATCGTCGTCGTAATCGTAGTAATCATCGTCCCAGTCGCGGTAGTGTTTGCGGTGGTGATGTTTATGTTTGTGTTTTTTGTAGTACGTATCGCGGTAGTACGGATCACCGTAGCCGTAACCGTCGTAGCCGTAGTAGCGGGATTCGCGGTAACGGCGGTCGCGCAAGGCGATATCGTTGTCTTTTTGATTCATTTTTTTATTGTGGTAGGCGTAGGCGTTGCCTGCCAAACCGCCCGCCACTGCGCCGATGATTGCGCTTTGTCCGTCGTTGCCCAACAGACCGCCCAAGGCTGCGCCTGCTGCTGCGCCGGCAAGGGTGGCTTTTTTCTGGTTTGCCGTGCCTCGCGCTTCCGCGTGGATGGCGGGGAGGCTGAGGCTGGCGGCGAGCAATACCGCCATAAGTGGTTTCATGGTCATTGTTTCTTCCTTTCGTGAAACACGGCAGATGCCGGAGTTATTTTCATTATAATCAGCCCTTTGTTTACCTTTCGCCCGCCTGTGGAAAATTAGCGTAAACAAATGTTGCTTTTGTTCGGTACGGTTACTCGGCTGATAGATGGAAAGCTTGGTCTGTCTTGGATTTGGCGGCAATAAAACGCCCCGAAGCCGCAATGCGGTTTCGGGGCGTTTGGGTTTCAGACGACCTGTGCGGTGTCTGCAACACTTGTTGGAAAAAAGCCTATTCTTCAGGCAGCCGCCATACGGACAGAATGAATCCGCCCCAGATGACGACGAGTGCGATAATCATCATGACGATGGCCGAGGTACTCATTCTTTGTCTCCTTGTTCATGTTCGTGTTCGTCTTTGACGTTGAAGTTTTGACCATGCTTCCAAGGCAGAAGCGACAGCACCACGGAGATGACAATCAGACCGATCGACATGCCCCAGCCGAAGATATTGAGGAAATCGCTGGGATATTTCGAGTAGTTTTCTTTAAGCAGGCCGATTGTGTCTTGGTACAACATATAGCCGAGCATGGCAACGGTAAAGATGACGCTGGCAGTCCAAATCGCACCGACGCGGACGGAGGAGAGCGCGTTCAGGTGGTTGCGCAGTTCGGGCAGTTTGCGCAGGGCGATGATGGCCAAAACATAGACGAAGCCGGCGGCGACGATGCCGTAGGTATTGACGAATTTGTCCAATACGTCCAAAACGGGCAGGCCGGTGGTCGTGCCGAAGAGCAGGGTGGAGATAATGCCCATCGGGATGCAGACAAGCAGGGTAGCGTTGACGCGGCCGATGTTCAATTTGTCCTGAATGGCGGCAACGATGACTTCGACGATGGAAATCATCGAGGTAATGCCTGCGAATACCAGCGAACCGAAGAACAATACGCCGATCAGCGCCCCCATCGGAGCTTGGTTGATGATGGTCGGGAAGGCGATGAAAGCCAAACCGATGCCGCTGGAAGCAACTTGACTGACGGCTTGTCCATTGGCTTGTGCCATAAAGCCCAGCGCGGCGAATACGCCGATACCGGCGAGCAATTCAAAGCTGCTGTTGGCAAAGCCGACAACCAAGCCGGTACCGCCCAAGTCGGTTTTTTTCTTCAGGTAGGAAGAGTAAGTCACCATGATGCCGAAGCAGATGGAGAGCGAGAAGAAAATCTGACCGTATGCAGCGACCCAGACTTTGGGATCGGAAAGTTTCGACCAGTTGGGCGTAAACAGTGCGTCCAAGCCCTTGGCCGCGCCCGGCAGCGTCAGTGAGATGCCGACCATAATGATGAACATAATCAAAAGCAGCGGCATGAAAAACGACGATGCGCCTGCCACGCCTTTTTGTACGCCCAAAGCCATGATGATGCAGGTAAACAGCCATACGCCGATCAGCGGGCCGACGACTTTGCCGACAAAATCCAAGCCTAAGGCTTCAGGGCCTGCCATGTTTAAGAAGTCTTTAAAGAAAAATGCCTGCGGATCTGCGCCCCATGCCGCGTTCAGCGAGTAATACGCGTAGCTTGCCGACCAGCCGATGATGACTGCGTAGTAGATACAGATGATGATATTGGCCATGACGTTCCACCAGCCCACAGGCTCGAACCAGCGGCCGAGGCGGCGGAAAGCCAGCGGGGGCGAGCCGCGGTAGCGGTGGCCGATGGCGTAGTCGATCAGCAGCAGCGGGATGCCGGCGGTCAAGAGCGCGACCAGATAGGGTAGGAGGAACGCACCGCCGCCGTTTTCGAAGGCGATGTAGGGGAAACGCCAAATGTTGCCCAGGCCGACGGCAGAGCCGATAGCGGCAACCATAAACGCGCGGCGGTTGCTAAACGTCGCGCGTTCGTTTGTTTTGGAATCAGACACGTTGATACCTCTTGCTTTAATGTGGTATGAAAACAGCCGCTTGGCGGCTTACGGTTATAGAAATGAGGTCTGACAGGGGTAATGTCGTCTGAAAAACAGTCGGCTTGTGGCCTTTGTTTACAATCTATGGCTGTATCGTAAAAAAATTTAACAGGCTTGGCAAGTGGGGAAAACGGATTTTTAGCTGTATTTCAGGCAGTTTGGGGAAGATGAGGGAAGATGGGGTGCAGGATGGGGGTGTTTTTTCAGACGACCTGTTTTTTCAAAGGGGGTATTTATAGTGGATTAACTTTTAAATCAGGACAAGGCGACGAAGCCGCAGGCAGTACAGATAGTACGGAACCGATTCACTTTGGTGCTTCAGCACCTTAGAGGAATCGTTCTCTTTGAACTAAGGCGAGGTAACGCCGTCGGTTTAAAGTTAAGCCACTATATGTTCTTTGATGAGGAATGAGGTGCTTGCTCTCAACCATGTATTTTGCGTGAAAATATATTTTTTAATTTGTTTCGACTATAATGATATCGTTTTACATCTATATTGCGCGGAAAGTAATCTTTTTTATATTTCTTTATAAATCTTCTGATTTTCATCGAAAGGAATCTTCATGAAAAGATTTGGCAGCACTTTGTTTATCCTGGGTCTTTTAGCGTTCGGTTTGAATTATATGAATGCTGTGCCGAAAGTTTTAGCATGGATTTATAACTGGGGGGAAGATACTGCAATGTGGATTAAAGCAGGGGTTACCGGTGGTGGCGCTTTGATTTGGCTGTTGGGTCATTTTGCCGAAAAAGGCGGGCAAGAAGCGTTGGAAGAAGACGACGAATAAATTTGAGCGTCAACGCTGCGGTTGTTGCGGATACGCACTGGCGCAGCGCTTCGAAAAAGAAAGATATAGTGGATTAACTTTAAACCGGTACGGCGT
>NZ_KV800921.1:283022-307382 GCF_001810355.1 Neisseria sp. HMSC074B07
TAAAGTTAATCCACTATAAAAGGTCGTCTGAAACAGGTTTTGGCTTAATTTGCCAAGCTTGTTTCAGACGACCTTTCGATTTATCCGCTCACGCTGAATTCTGCGGTTTTATTTTTTCATCGCATCAGTCAAGGCTTTGACGTTGTAGCGGTACATGCCGATATAAGTATTGGCAGGTGCGCCGCCGAGTGCGTCGGAGTAGAGTTTGCCGCTAACGTTGACGCCGGTTTCTTTGGCAATGCGGTCAACCATGCGCGTGTCTTTGATGTTTTCGGTGAACACGGCTTTGATGCCTTCGCGTTTGATTTGGCGGATGATGGAAGCCACTTGTTTGGCGGATGGCTCGGCTTCGTTGCTCACGCCTTGTGGGGCGATGAACTCGATATTGTAGCGTTTGCCCATGTAGGAAAACGCGTCGTGTCCGGTCAGGACTTTGCGCTTTGCGGCGGGAACGGCGTTAAACGCAGCTTGAGCGTCGCTGTGCAGTTTTTTCAGCTGCACTTGGTAGTTGCCCAAGCGTTGTTGGTAATAGGTTTTGCCCTCGGGGTCTGCCTGAATCAGGGCGTTGGCGACGTTTTGGGCGTAGGTCGTCATCAAAACGGGGTCGTTCCAGACGTGCGGGTCAAATTCGCCGTGGTCGTGGTGGTGGCCTTCGTGGTCGTGATGATGTTCGCCTTCTTCGTCTTTAAGCGCCTGTATGCCTTTGGCTGCTTCGGCGAAGGGGACTTTGCTTTGTTTGACGGCACGCTGCACGTCAGCCGCTTCCAAGCCCAAGCCGTTGAGCAGGACTAATTTTGCACCGCGGATTTTTTTGATGTCGCCGCTGGTCATGTGATAGGCGTGGGTGTCTTGGTTGGCACCGACCAAATTTTGCACGGCAACACGGTCGCCGCCGATTTGTTTGGTAACGTCGCCCAAAATGCTGAAGCTGGTAACGACGTTCATCGGGGCTGCATAAATTGCGCCGGACATTAATGCAGCGATGACGCCGAGTTTCCAATGTTTCATGTTTTCTCTCTCCAGATTGATATAACGTAACATTTTTATTTTAAAACAGTGGGACGGAATCTTCAAGCAGCCTCCGCTTAAGAACGCGCTTTATGCCTTGAAAACGGGGGATTTGGGAGGAGGGCAGAGGTTTGTTAATTTATTATGAAATTAGAAATGGAATTGTATTTATTGATTTTAAAGATAAAAGAGAAGGAATGGCGGGGAGTTTTGTTGCGTGATGTAGCGGATTTTGGTTAGAGATTATCTTTTTCAAATAAATAAAATCAGGAAGATGCAGGTTTTCCCTTTTTTGAGAGAGTGGGAAACCAAGATTAAATGCGTATATTTTAAATATAATTGAAATATAAATTTCCTTATATGGAATTTTTTAGAACAAAATAATTCATTATCTTTTTGGGATAAAAATAAGCAGATATGATTGAATAAGATTTGTTTGATAAAATGTTAATTACATCACACTACAAATTTGCTATAATGTGCGAATCAGTTAACCACCCTATACCCCAAAAGGAAAAAACATGGGCATTAAAGTCGCCATTAACGGATATGGCCGCATCGGCCGCCAAGTATTACGCGCCATCTACGATTACAACCTGCAAGACCAACTTGAAGTCGTCGCCGTCAACGCCAGCGGCAGCCTCGAAACTAACGCCCATCTGACCAAATTCGACACCGTCCACGGCCGCTTTAATGCCGATATTTCCCACGATGCGACCCACCTCATCATCAACGGCCGCAAAATCCCATTCTTCTCCACCCGCAACCCTGCCGAACTGCCCTGGCGCGACTTGGGCGTGGACTTGGTGATGGAATGCACCGGCTCGTTCACCAGCAAATCCAAAGCCAATGTCCATCTTGAAAGCGGCGCGAAAAAAGTGCTGATTTCCGCACCGGGCGAGGCTGATGTTGACGCGACCATCGTCTACGGTGTGAACGACGACGTGATTACCGACGACATGACCGTCATCTCCAATGCTTCCTGCACCACCAACTGCCTCGCCCCCGTCGCCAAAGTATTGAGCGAAAACATCGGCATCGTCAAAGGCGCGATGACCACCATTCACGCCCTGACCAACGACCAAACCGTGACCGACGTGCGCCATAAAGACTTGCGCCGCGCCCGCAGCGGTGTGGAAAACATGATTCCGACCAAAACCGGCGCGGCGAAAGCCGTCGGTTTGGTCTTGCCCGAATTGAAAGGCAAACTCGACGGCCTTGCCATCCGCGTGCCGACCGTCAATGTCTCATTGGTGGACTTGAGCTTCCAAGCCGCGCGCGATACGGGTGTCGAAGAAATCAATGCGTTGATGAAGGCCGCCTCAGAAGAAGGTCGTCTGAAAGGCGTGTTGGGCTACAACACACTGCCGCTGGTGTCTATGGACTTCAACCACACTACCCAAGCCAGTACCTTTGACGCAACGTTGACCAAAGTAACCGACGGCAACATGGTCAAAGTGTTCGCTTGGTACGACAACGAGTGGGGCTTTAGCTGCCAAATGCTGAATACCGCCCGCCGTATGTTCGGTTTGGAAGTACGCCCGTTTGAATAAAACGGATGGTTTGATACGCTAAAAGGTCGTCTGAAAACTTGAATTGCCCGGCAAAATTTGGGCGCGTATAAGAGATTGTTCGGACGTTTTCTATAAGCCGGGTTCTGTATATTGCAGGACTCGGCTTTTTTAATCTCAAACTGCAACACTCATGGTTGTCGTCATACCTAAAAAGATGAAGCACCTAGTTGCAGGCAGGAATAAAAAAACTGCACCTTTGTGAAGGTGCAGTTTACGGGTTTCAGACGACCGACTGATTGATTTTATCCTTAACGCTGCAAGCTTTTGGGGAAAGGTTTTTTCTGTGAGACGGGCGCAAACTCAAACACTTTCTTGCGTGCATTCCATTGTAGCGGACGGATACAATTTTGATATTGTGCGCGTACTTTACCGCGTGTGTCTTCGCCGCATAGCTCTCCACCCACGCCTAAATAAAGTTTGTTGTCGATGATTTTTGTTCCGACTGCGCCATGAAGAAATGCCTGTTTGGCAGAACCATCCGGTTGACCTGCAAAAACAGTGACCGCCCAGCCGCCGGAGCCGCCCAGATCAGGCGCGTTGGCGCAAGTGACCTTGCTCATGTCGTAGACAAAATCATGATAACCGTCGTTATTCAAATCGATAATATCCAAAGCCTGACCAACAGAGAATTTTCCCCCCATTTCACGGCAGGTTTGTTTATCTTCATTGATGGCTTCCTGTACTTTTTTAGGAATTGCTATGGGTGCGCGTTCGGCGGCAGCAAATTGCATGCTTGCCATGAATACTGCCGCTAAAAGCAGTTTTTGCATGATTTTCTCCGAATTAGGCAAAATTGGTCGGCTGTATCAGGTATCCATATTTGTTGCCATACTGAGTTTTCAGACGACCTAAACCAAGATTTATGGTGTTGCGACTGTAAATGTAACATCCACATGATCTTTTTGCTGTTTCAATTCGAAACAATCGAATCCCTCGCTATTTACGCAAACATTGACTATTTTTTTGCCGGTCCATTGAATGGAGGTTTCCGTTTCTTCGTTTATTTGACGTTTCATATTACGGGTTGGCAGGGTTTTGGGCAGTACTCCGTTTTGCCCCTCTTTTTTTAAAGCAGCAGTATAAGCGTCAGATAAAGAGTTACCTGAATAACGGCATTTTGTTACGCCTAATTCTGTTCCATCCCATTTCTGTTTGCCGCAGGAGAGTTTGGCTCCGCCGGCATTTGCGACAGCAGTGGTCAGAAGCAGGGCAACAGCCAATACAATTTGTTTTTTCATCAACATTCCTTTAAATCATAGACGTAGATTGCATAAAAAAGATTCTAATCGTCTGTCCTGTCAGGGTTTCAGACGACCTGATCTGCATTTTACAATTTCACCGAATGCTCGCGCGTTTCGTGGAACACGATGTCCGGCCAGCGTTCCTGCGTGAGTCCCAGATTCACGCGATTGGGGGCGAGGTAGGCGAGGTTTCCGCCTGCATCTATCGCCAGATTGCTCGCATTGGCTTTTTCAAACTCCGCTAGTTTTTTCTTGTCTTCACACGATACCCAGCGCGCCGACCAGATGGATGCGTTGTCGAACACGGCTTCCACGCCGTATTCGTTGGCGAGGCGCGAGGTAACGACTTCAAACTGCAACACGCCGACCGCGCCCAAAATCAAATCTGCGCCGCTCATCGGTTTGAAGACCTGCACCGCGCCTTCTTCACCGAGTTGTTGCAAACCTTTTTGCAGTTGCTTGATTTTCAGCGGGTTTTTGATTCGGACGCTGCGGAACAGTTCGGGTGCGAAGAAGGGGATGCCGGTGAATGCCAGTTGTTCGCCTTCGGAGAAACTGTCGCCGATTTGGATGTTGCCGTGGTTCGGGATGCCGATGATGTCGCCCGCGTAGGCTTCTTCCACCAGCTCGCGGTCGTGCGACATGAACGTTACCACGCTGGACGCGGCGATTTCGCGGTTGATGCGCAGGTGTTTCATCTTCATACCGCGCTCGAATTTGCCGGAGCAGACGCGCAAGAAGGCGATGCGGTCGCGGTGTTTCGGGTCCATATTGGCTTGGATTTTAAAGATAAATCCGGAGAACTTCGGCTCGTCCGGCTCGACCATGCGTACGGTCGCATCGCGCGGTTTCGGCGCGGGCGCCCAGTCGATCAATGAATTGAGGATTTCCTGAATACCGAAGTTGTTAATCGCCGAGCCGAAAAACACGGGTGTGAGTTCGCCGGCGAGAAATTCGTCGAGATTGAACTCGTTGGAAGCAGCCTGTACCAATTCGATTTCGTCGCGCAACTGCTGGATTTCCAGCGGAAAGCGTTGTTCCAATTCGGGATTGTTGATGCCTTTGATGATGTCGAACTCGTGCGGCAGGCGTTCGCCGCCCGCTTCAAAGAGATAGATTTCGTCGTTCAGGATGTGGTACACGCCTTTGAAGTTTTTGCCCATGCCGATCGGCCAAGTGACGGGCGCGCAGCGGATTTTTAAAATATTTTCCACTTCGTCCAGCAATTCCAAAGAGTCGCGCACTTCACGGTCGTATTTGTTCATGAACGTGACAATCGGCGTATTGCGCAGGCGGCAGACGTTCAAGAGTTTGATGGTTTGCGCTTCCACGCCTTTTGCCGCGTCGATGACCATCAGCGCGCTGTCCACGGCGGTCAAAACGCGGTAGGTGTCTTCGGAGAAGTCTTGGTGTCCCGGCGTGTCCAAGAGGTTGACGGTGTGGTCTTTGTAGTCGAACTGCATCACGCTTGATGCCACGGAAATGCCGCGCTGCTTTTCGATTTCCATCCAGTCGGAGGTGGCAAATTTGCCGGTTTTCTTGCCTTTCACCGTACCCGCGCTCTGAATCGCACCTGAAAACAGCAAGAGTTTTTCAGTCAGCGTGGTTTTACCTGCGTCGGGGTGGGAGATGATGGCAAACGTGCGGCGGCGGCGCACTTGGTCGAGGATTTCTTGGGACATGGGCTTTCTTTGCAAAAAGGTTCAGGCCGCTTTTCCGACGGCCTGAGAAAGGATTGAGATGGCGGGGATTGTACAAAAAAACATTAATCGGTTCAATGATTAGGGGATAAAAAAGGTCGTCTGAAAGCTTTTCAGACGACCTTTTCACGATGGCGGATTAAGCCTTGTCGTGGAATTCGTGGAATTCATATTGGTAGGACAAGCCTTTGCCTGTTTTTTTCTGCGCCAGATAATCGTCGTAAACGGCGCGGATTTCTTTGCGCAAGAGGAATAGGGCGATTAAGTTGGGGATGACCATAAAGCCGTTGAACATATCGGACAGGCTCCAAACCAAATCGACTTTGCCCAGCGTGCCCAACACGATAGCCAGCAGCACGAGCGCGCGGTAGATGCCCAAGTGTTTTCCCCTGAAGAGGAAGCGGATGTTGGACTCGCCGAAGTAGTACCAGCCGATGATGGTGGTGAAGGCGAAGAAGGTCAGGCAGACGGCGAGCAGTTGCGAACCGAAGCCAGGGAAGGCTTTGCTGAAGGCGAATTGGGTCACCGCCGCGCCTTGTTCGCCGGAAAGGTTGGCATCGGTCAGGAGGATAATCAGCGCGGTGGCGGTGCAGACCAAGATGGTGTCGATGAACACGCCGATAAATGCCGCCAAGCCTTGTTGAACGGGGTGGTTCACGTCGGCGGTTGCGTGCGCGTGCGGCGTCGAACCCATACCCGCTTCGTTGGAAAACAGCCCGCGTGCCACGCCGTAACGGACGGCTTCGCGCATACCGATACCTGCCGCGCCGCCTAACACAGCTTCGGGATTGAAGGCGGCGGTAAAGATGTGGTTGAACATCGGTACGATGTGGTCGGAGAATTCAAACAGGATAACGACCGCACACAAAATATAGATAATCGCCATAAACGGCACGACGAATTGGGCGATGTTGGCGATGCGGTTTACGCCGCCGACGATAATCATGCCCGCAAGGACGGCGAGGGTGATGCCTACTGCCAATGCCGGTACGTTAAAGGCGATGGTAACGGAGGAGGCGATGGAGTTTGCCTGCGTGGCGTTACCGATAAAACCCAGTGCGATAATCAGGGCGATGGAGAAGAAGCCCGATAAGAAACGCGCCGCGCCGCGCCCGATTTTCGGGGTCAGGCCGTGCGTGATGTAGAACGCGGGGCCGCCGATGTATTTGCCGTGGCTGACGACGCGGTATTTTTGCGCGAGCAGGGCTTCGGCAAAAATCGTGGACATCCCCAAAACGGCGGAAAGCCACATCCAAAAAATCGCGCCCGGCCCGCCTGCGGTAATGGCGGTTGCCACGCCGGCGACGTTGCCCGTGCCGATTTGGGCGGAGACGGCAACGGCGAGTGCTTGGAATTGCGACAAAGATTTATCGTCTTTGTCTTTTTTGGAAAACAAACCGCCAAAGACGGATTTGAGGCCTTCGCCAAATTTGGTAATCTGCGGCGCACCTAGATAGAGTGTGAAAAACAGGCCGATGCCCAAAAGGGCGTAAATCAGCAGGTAGTCCCACAGAATCAGATTGACTGCGCCCACCAGTGCAGACAATGTTTTTTCCATAATTACAAACCTTATATTGAAAAATGAACAGATGACGGCATCCGGCGGCGGTTACTCCGTTGAATGCCGTTGTGTCGGACGGCGCGGCGAGCAGGCCGGCTTCGTCCGTTTCGCCCCAAGTTGTCAACAATCCTGAAGCAGGCCTGCATGATACCGTAAACCTTTTGTGAGGCAAACGAAAAAAAGGGTCAGGTTTGGGCAAAGACAAGATTTTTGCGTTTGTCGGGCGCTATTGGCGTTTTCAGACGACCTTTTAGGCAGAATGCAGGGTCGTCTGAATATTTTAGGTATATTCAACCTATGTTAAAATGCGCCCTTTGAAAATGAGCAAGAGCCCGCCGGATAAGGCGGAAAATCGAAAGGAATCCATATATGGCAGGTCATAGCAAGTGGGCGAATATCCAGCATAAAAAAGCCCGTCAAGATGCCAAACGCGGCAAAATCTTCACCCGTTTAATTAAAGAAATCACCGTCGCGGCCCGCATGGGCGGCGGCGATCCCGGCGCCAACCCGCGCCTGCGCCTGGCTTTGGAAAAAGCTGCCGAAAACAATATGCCCAAAGACAACGTGCAGCGCGCCATCGACAAAGGTACGGGCAATTTGGAAGGCGTGGAATACATCGAATTGCGCTACGAAGGCTACGGCATCGGCGGCGCGGCGCTGATGGTGGACTGCCTGACCGACAATAAAACCCGCACCGTTGCCGACGTGCGCCATGCGTTCACCAAAAACGGCGGCAACTTGGGCACCGACGGCTGCGTGGCGTTCAACTTCGTGCACCAGGGTTATTTGGTGTTCGAACCCGGCGTTGACGAAGACGCGCTGATGGAAGCCGCTCTGGAAGCCGGTGCGGAAGACGTGATTGCCAACGACGACGGCTCCATCGAAGTCATCACCGCCCCGAACGATTGGGCGGGCGTAAAAGCAGCATTGGAAGCCGCAGGCTACAAATCCGTTGACGGCGACGTCACCATGCGCGCCCAAAACGAAACCGAACTCTCCGGCGAAGACGCCGTCAAAATGCAGAAACTGATTGACGCGTTGGAAGATTTGGATGACGTGCAGGACGTTTACACCTCCGCCGTTTTGAATCTGGATTAATAAGAAAGATTGAAAGCAGACCTGATGGGTCTGCTTTTTTTGCGTCTGGGATTTTTGGCGGGTTGTTTGTTGGAATCTTCAATGGCTCGTAGGCAAAGCCCACGCTACAAAGTTTCTTGGCGACACAAGTGCCGTAGCGTAGACTCTGTCCACGAAAATGATGAACACACAAAGGTCGTCTGAAAAACTCAATGCAGGTTTTTAGACGACCTTTTATGTTTGAAATGCCTACCGGTTTTGGCTGGCGCGGTATCCGTAGCGTGGGTTCTACCCACGAAGCTGACTGGCGGACAGGTCGTCTGAAATCTTAAGTGGTTCGTGGGCGAAGCCCACGCTACAAAGTTTCTTGGCAACACAAGTTCCGTAGCGTGGACTCTGTCCACGAAAATGATGAACACACAAAGGTCGTCTGAAAACCCGATGTATAGTGGATTAACTTTAAACCAGTACGGCGTTGCCTCGCCTTGGCTCAAAGAGACATTCTCTAAGGTGCTGAAGCACCAAGTGAATCGGTTTCTCTGTCTGCTGCTTCGTCGCCTTGTCCTGATTTAAATTTAATCCACTATAGGTTTTCAGACGACCTTTTATGTTTGAACTGCCTATCGGTTTTGGCTGGCGCGGTAGAAGGCGATGAGGCCGTTGGTGGAACTGTCGTGCTGCGGGTTGCCGCGGTCGAGTTCGGGTTCGATGGTTTTGGCGAGTTCTTTGCCGTATTCGACGCCCCATTGGTCGAAGGGGTTGATGCCCCAAATTGCGCCTTGGACGAAGGTGCGGTGTTCGTATGCCGCCATGAGCATACCGAGGCGGCGGGGGTCGGTGGCGCTGAGGAGGAGGCTGTTGCTCGGGCGGTTGCCGGGGAATTCTTTTTGCGGGGCGAGGCGTTCGCGTTCGGCTTCGGGCAAATCGGCAAGCTCGGCGCGAACTTCTTCGAGGGTTTTGCCTTTCATCAGGGCTTCTGCTTGGGCGAAGGCGTTGGCGACGGTGAAGCGGTGTTGGCGGTTGATGCCGTAGGCGGTGGTCATGGGGACGATGAAGTCGCAGGGGATGAGCCGTGTGCCTTGGTGGAGGAGTTGGAAATAGGCGTGCTGGCAGTTGACACCTTCTTCGCCGAAGACGATGCCGCCGGTGGTGTGGGGGACGGGACGGCCGTCGGCGGTGCGGTTTTTGCCGAGGCTTTCCATGTCGAGCTGGTTGAGCCACGAGGGGAGGTGGCGCAGGTTGTGGCTGTATGGGACGGCGGTTTGTCCGTCGGCGTGCTGGAAGTTGTTGTACCAGATGCTGATGAGCGCCATGAGGACGGGGATGTTGCGGCGGTAGGGGGTTTGGAAGAAGTGGGTGTCCATGGCGTGCGCGCCGGCGAGGAGTTCGCGGAAGCGGTCTGTGCCGACGGCGACCATGACGGGCAGGCCGATGGTTGACCAGACGGAATAGCGTCCGCCGACCCAGTCGAACATGGCGAAGACGTTGTCGGGTGCGATGCCGAAGTTTCGGGCGGCGGCAACGTCGGAGGAGATGGCGCAGAAGTGGCGGTAGATGCCGGATTCGGGTAAACCTGCATCCCGATACCATGCGCGGGCGGCGTAGGCGTTGAGCAGGGTTTCGGGCGTGCGGAAGGATTTGCTGGCGATGCTGAATACGGTGGTTTCGGGCTTGAGGTGGGCGAGTGTGCGGCTGATGTCGGCGTCGTCTGAATTGCTGACGAAGTGGACGCGGATGTTTTGGCGGTAGGCTTTGAGGGCTTCTACGCACATTCTGGGGCCGAGGTCGGAGCCGCCTATGCCGATGTGGACGAAGTCGGTGATGGGTTTGTCGGTGATGCCCCTGTGGCTGCCGTTGTTGAGTGATTCGGCGAAGGCGAGGGCGCGGTCGAGTTCGCGGTGGATTTTGGGGAGGATGTTTTCGCCGTCAACGTAAACGGGCGCGGCATCAGGCGGCAGGCGCAAGGCGGTATGGAGGACGGCGCGGTGTTCGCTGAGGTTGATTTTTTCGCCGTTTTGCATGGCGTGCATTTGTCCGGCTAGGGGCGAGGCTTCGGCAAGGCGGCACAAGAGTTGCAAAGTGTCTTCGCCGAGGCGGTTTTTGCTGTAATCGAAGAGGAGGCCGTCGAGGGTTTCGTGCATATTGCCGAAGCGGTCGGGTTCGGCGGCGAAGCGGTCGCGCAGGTGGAGGTGTTGTGTGTCGAGCCGGTGTTGTTCAAGGGCTTGCCATGCTTCGGTAAATGCGGTCATCGGGTTTCCTTCGGAATTGGGTTCTCCCCGCTCATTCGGGGGATGTGATTCAGTTATAGATTGTCGTTGTAGTGATTGGTTCGATAGGGTAAATATTTATGTAGTCGTATGTAGTTTAACAAAGGGGCGCGGGTTTGGCGAATGCGGGGAGCCGGTTTGGTTAAGAATTGTATGCAATATGCAATTTATATGATTGATTTTTATCAAAGTTCTGTAAATTTTTCGGTATGACACCGATGTCAGGTGTGATATGCTTCGTAATCAAATGAAACAGGGATGAGGCGGGAGTCGTAAGATGGCTACAATTTATGATGTTGCTGCTTATGCGGGCGTCTCACCCAAAACGGTCAGCCGCGTCATCAACGGCGATGCGCCGGTCAGCGACAAAACCCGTGCAAAAGTCGAAACAGCAATTGCCGCTTTGGGTTATATCCCGTCTTCGGCGGCGCGGGTGATGCGGTCGAACCGTTCGGACTTGGTCGGACTGATTACCGGCGCCATCTCGCGCACGGGCGAATACGGCGGGGTACACGGTCTGCCGGATATGTTTTTAATCAAAGGCATCCAGCAGAAAATCCGCGAAGCGGGCAAAACGCTGATGATTGCGGATACGGACAACCGCTACGAGCAAATCGACCCTTTGGTCAGGACGTTTATGGAACACCGCGCGGAAGGCATTTTGTATGTAACCGAATCGCACCGCGAAATCGTCCTGCCCGAAATGCCCAACCGCTGCCCGATGGTTTTGGTCAACTGTTTCGACGCGGCGGGTACGCCGTCGGTTTTGCCGGACGACGAGCGCGGGCAATACGATTTGGTACGCAACATCATCCGTCACGGACACCGCCGTATCGCCTACATCACCTTGCAGGCAGGCGCAGAAGCGACGCGGCTGCGTTTGGCGGGCTACCACCGCGCTTTGGGCGAATCGGACATGGTGTTCGATCCTGACTTGGTGCAAACCGGCATCACCGACTTTGCCAACGACAGCGAACCTTTGATTGCGGCAGTGTTGAAGCTGTTGTCGCTTGCCGACCCGCCGACGGTCATTTGCTGCGGCAACGACGAAATGGCGGTCCGCGTTTACGGCATTTTGAGGACGCGCGGCGTACGCGTTCCGGAGCAGGTATCGGTGGCAGGTTACGACAACCACAGCGCGATTGCCGAAACCCTGTTCCCGCCGCTGACCAGCACCGAGCTGCCCTATATGCGCATGGGCGCGCTGGCGGCGGAAATCCTGTTCGACATTATCGAGACCAAAGAAACCGTCCGTCCGCCCGTTCGGGTTGTCGGGGAAACGATTTGGCGGCAGTCGGTCACGGTATTGAAGTAAAACATCCTTTCAGACGACGTCTGCTTCATGAGACAGACACAATACGCGACAATAAAAGGTCGTCTGAAAACACAAACAACACATCACGCTATCCATTTGCAACGTATCAACACGATACGCCAAAGAATAAAGAAAGCGGCACAACCGCTTCAACTATGCAGTGTTTCTCGCAGTTTGTTGTTCCATGTTTTCTTCTTATACAGTCCAGGAGTCGCTTCAAAATGAAGATTTCCCCACAAGTATCCCTGACGCTTCGCCAGATTATGCTGATGAACTTCGGCTTCTTCGGCATTCAATACAGCTTCGGTTTGCAGCAAACCGCCATCAATCCGATTTTCAGTTTCTTACAAGCTGACCCTGCAAAACTGCCTTACCTCAATATGGCAGGACCGATTACCGGTTTGCTGGTGCAGCCCCTTATCGGTGCCATGAGCGACCGTACATGGATTCCCGGGCTCGGTCGCCGCCGTCCGTATTTCCTGCTCGGCGCCATCGGTTGCAGCTTGTGTCTGTTCTTCTATCCGCACGTTACCGCATTGTGGGTTGCCGTATTGCTGCTGTGGCTCTTGGACATCAGCAACAACACCGCCATGGAACCTTTCCGTGCCTTTATCGCTGATACCGTCCCCGAACGCCAACAATCTACCGGCTTCTTGATGCAGTCCGTGTTTACCGGCTTGGGCATTACGCTTGCCAATGTATCGCTCTATATCTTTAAGCAAATCGGCTGGTTGCAACAAACCTCTGAAGCAGGCATCCCCTACTGGGTATTCGGCTCGTTCTATATCGGCGCCGTCTGCTCCATCGGCTCTGTTTTAGTGACCGTATTGTCCACCCCCGAACATGAGCCGCCTCCTGAAGAGCTGGCAGCGATTAAAGCCCAATCCGGCGGCCCTGTTGAAGCGGTTAAAGAAATTTACCATGCCATCAAAGACATGCCGAAACCCTTGTGGCAGCTCGCTTCGGTTTATCTCTTCCAATGGTACGCACTCTTCATCTACTGGCAATACATCTCCCACAGTATCGCCAGATCTGTATGGGATGCTACCTCTGCCAACAAAGCCGCATATGAGGAAGCAGTGGCATGGACTGGTCTGGTCAATGGTTTTTATAACGTCGTTACCTTCATTTCCGCCTTCGGACTGATGTGGATGGCGCGCAAATACGCCGCCAAATACGTCCACGCTTTTGCCGTTACCCTTGCCGCACTTGCCCTTTTGACCATTCCGCACATCACCAATCAATACCTGATGTTTGCCCCAATGATCGGCTTCGGTATCGGCTGGGCAAGTATGATGGGCGTGCCGTTTATGATTGTCGTGCATTCCATCCCGAAAGAGCGCTACGGCGTGTATATGGGCATCGTCAACATGATGATTGTGATTCCGATGCTGATCCAAACCCTTACCTTCAGTAAAATCTATGAGAACTTGCTCGGCGCCGACCCGGGACATGCCATGACTTTTGCCGGTGTCCTCCTTATCATCGCCGCCGTACTGACCCTGACCATCAAAACGTCAAACAAACCTTATGGCGTAGAATCGGCAGGCTGATTCAGGGACTTGCCAAAAGGTCGTCTGAAAACCGGAATTAAGGTTTTCAGACGACCTTTTTGTTTTGATTGTGCCGATTTGTTTTAAACGGCGGAGACGGTTTATGGAAGCCCGGATTGGTCGGAATATCGCCGTATCCCCGCAAAAGCTGACGGCAAAGCGTTTACATGGCAAAATACCGCCTGTTTGCAGGTCATCTGAATTTTTCAGACGACCTTTTACCCTCTTCAAAAGGAATCCTCATGTCTTTGCAAAACATCATCGAAACCGCCTTTGAAAACCGTGCGGACATCACCCCGACCACCGTTACCCCCGAAGTCAAAGAAGCCGTGTTGGAAACCATCCGCCAACTCGATTCAGGCAAACTGCGCGTTGCCGAACGTTTGGGCGTGGGCGAATGGAAAGTCAACGAATGGGCGAAAAAAGCCGTCTTGCTTTCCTTCCGCATCCAAGACAACGAAGTCCTCAACGACGGTGTGAACAAATACTACGACAAAGTGCCGACTAAGTTTGCCGACTGGTCTGAAGACGAATTCCGCGCCGCCGGTTTCCGCGCCGTACCCGGTGCCGTTGCGCGTCGCGGCAGCTTTGTTGCCAAAAACGTCGTCCTGATGCCGTCTTATGTCAACATCGGCGCATACGTTGACGAAGGCGCAATGGTCGATACTTGGGCGACCGTCGGCTCTTGCGCCCAAATCGGTAAAAACGTCCACTTGAGCGGCGGCGTCGGCATCGGCGGCGTACTCGAACCCCTGCAAGCCAGCCCGACCATCATTGAAGACAACTGCTTCATCGGCGCGCGTTCCGAAATCGTCGAAGGTGTGATTGTCGAAGAAGGCAGCGTGATTTCCATGGGCGTGTTCATCGGTCAATCTACTAAAATTCTCGACCGCACCACCGGCGAAATCTACCAAGGCCGCGTACCGGCAGGCTCGGTTGTCGTATCTGGCAGCATGCCTTCCAAAGACGGCAGCCACAGCCTCTACTGCGCCGTCATCGTCAAACGCGTGGACGCGCAAACCCGCGCCAAAACCAGCGTCAACGAATTGCTGCGCGGTATTTAATCGGCAAACAGAAAAGGGGAGGGGTCGTCTGAAACAGCCGGAAACATAAACGGGCTTCAGGCAAACGGTTTCCCTTGTTTGAATGGAAAGAGGTCGTCTGAAAACCGGATTTCGGGTTTTCAGACGACCTTTTCATAGGGTGAATCGGTTAAAGTTAGGACGGCATCGCTCAGCATGGTTGGATGCTGTTTTCTTTGCCATAAAAAAGCAACGGATAAACCGTTGCTTTTTTGTTTGGTCTGCGAATCTTACAAACTGCCCAGCACGATGCGCAATACGCGGCGCAGAGGTTCGGCTGCGCCCCACAACAGTTGGTCGCCGACGGTGAACGCGCTGATGTATTCGCCGCCCATGCCCAGTTTGCGGATGCGTCCGACGGGAACGGACAGTGTACCGGTAACTTTTGTAGGGGTCAGCTCGTGGATGCTGGCTTCTTTTTCGTTAGGGATGACTTTCACCCAGTCGTTTGCGCCTGCCAAAATCGCTTCAATTTCCGAAACGGGCAGGTCTTTTTTCAGCTTCAGGGTGATGGCTTGGCTGTGGCAGCGCATAGAGCCGATGCGGACGCACAAGCCGTCGATTACGGTCGGGTTGTCGCTGCGGCCGAGGATTTTGTTGGTTTCCACGCCGCCTTTCCATTCTTCTTTGGACTGGCCGTTGCCCAAATCCACGTCAATCCACGGAATCAGGCTGCCGGCGAGCGGTACGCCGAAATTGGCTTTCGGATAGTCTTCGCTGCGCAGGAAATCGGACACTTTGCGGTCGATGTCGAGAATCGCGCTGGAAGGGTCGGCAAGCTCGTCCGCTACTTTGGCGTGAATCGCGCCCATGCCGCTGATGAGTTCGCGCATATTTTTCGCGCCCGCGCCGGATGCGGCTTGGTAGGTCATGCTGGTCGCCCATTCGACCAAGTCGTTTTGGAACAGGCCGCCCAGCGCCATCAGCATCAGGGAGACGGTGCAGTTGCCGCCGATGTAGTTTTTCACGCCGTTTTTGAGGCCGTCGTCGATGACGTTTCGGTTGACGGGGTCGAGGACGATAATCGCGTCGTCTTTCATACGCAGGGAGGATGCCGCGTCAATCCAGTAGCCGTTCCAGCCGCTGTCGCGCAGGGGTTGGAATACGGATTTGGTGTAATCGCCGCCTTGACAGGTTACGATGATGTCCATTTTCGCCAGTTCGGCAACGTCGTTCGCGTCCAATAATGTTTTAGCCGCCTGACCGAAATCAGGTGCCGCGCCGCCGACGTTGGATGTGGTGAAGAAGAATGCTTCGGGAATGTGGGCGAAGTCGTTTTCTTCTTGCATACGCTGCATCAAAACCGAACCGACCATGCCGCGCCAGCCGACGAAACCTACTTTCATGTTGAGCTCCTTAGAGGGAAATTGTTAACAAATTTCTGAATAGGGGAAAAGGAAGAGTTTTAAACCTGTTTGAGGTAAATGTAAAGTTTTTTATGCTGTTTCGGGAGTGTATGGGGGAGGTCGTCTGAAAAAAAGCGTTCCTGCCAAACCGGAATGTTCCGAAAGCAAACCTGACGATAAGTCGCAGGCTTGCATTTGGGAAAGATTCAAGGTTTTGCAGGAACGCCAGCATCATTGAAAGCACAGTTCGAGCAAGCATTTTGATAACCGAAATGCCGCACTGTTTTTCAGACGACCTTTCGGATCAGTATCGGATATCGACAGTTACTTTGTCTTTATATTCGCCCGGGGTGTAGTCAGTGTTTTGGACTTCTGCCGAGATGGTGTGTGTCTGGCTGCTGCCGTCGCCGGTAAACTCTTGCGCCTTGCCCGGAGCAGATGGCTTATTGCCCCAAAAAGGAGCAGTTGCATAGGTACCTTTTCGGAGGCGGTAGGGGACTTTGTCGGTGTTGGCGGGATTGGTGGATTTCATCTCGCCCCTGCCTTCCTGATTGTTGTTGGAAGGAATCAGACCGACGGTGTAGGGCGTGCCGTTGGTGCAGCGGACGGTGAGGTTGCCCGACTGCTTCAGGTTGGTACTGCCTGCGGTGTGTGTGCCGAAGTCGATGTCGTCGGCGGAGATGAATTCGCAAACGGGCGCAACATGGGCTTGGACGTAAAAGGGGAAACGTTGGTTGGTTAGGAATCCCCCGCAATCGACAGGGTCGGGAGCAGTATCATATGCAGCCCTCCAACTTAAGGCGGTAGAGCCATTGATAAAGTTCGAGAGATAAGAGTGCCCAGTGGTCGTGGGTATGATATTACTTTGTCCGCTAACCAATCTTGCTTTAATAGTCATGCTTCCTGTGACAGTGTCTTTGGCTGGGATGCGCATGATATCTGTGCTGGCACTGCTGGGAGAGTTTGCCGTGTTATCCGTTCCCCAGTAAGTATTATCGGATTTAAGTAATAACAGTTGCAGCGTTTGGGAACGGTTTTGGGTATAAAACATCTTCCGTGGAGTGTATATGCTTGTTGAGCCCTGACCCCCGTCAATATTGAAACACAGGCGTACTTTTAAGGGTTGGGTAATGGTGTTGGAGCATGTGTAGTTAATGGTGGCTTGAATATCTTCCGGCTGGTTGTTGTTCAGAAGGTTGACGCCGTTGCCTTGGCTTCCGAATACCAAGGCAGGCTGTCCGTTGAAAGTTCCATTGCCTTGCACTGTGGCGGTGCATTGTACAAATCTTCCAGCTTCGCCACTGTTTGCCCAAGTCTGTCCTGCGGACAGGGACAGCAGTCCGAATACGGCAGGCAATGTCATTTGTCGGAAAAGACGGTTTGCGGTTTTCAGACGACCTCTCTTTATATTTATCTGCATATGATGTCTCCCAGTTCCGGGATGGAATCCGGATTGTGTGTTTCAGGGTATTCCGCTTCGAAGGTGCAAGTTCCGCCGTTTTCAGGGAGGATGACTGTGAAGCGGTTTCTACCTTCTTTCATGTTTTCAATATATGTTTTGCCGTCGAAGCCGGTTACGGCTGCCGGGGTGCCGTCTTCGGCAGTAATGCTGCCGCCGCTCGGGAGTAATTGGTTTTGTGCGTCTTTCAGCGTCATGGTGGCGGCGCGGGTACGCTGGATTTTGAATTCGACGCGCATGCCCGAGCGTTCGGGCGGGGCGATTTCGGCGACGGTGTGTTCAAGCTGGACGTCCAACGGCAATTCGGCAATATCGACGCTGACGGTGTTTTTTTGGTAGGCGGAGAGGCCGGGGATCAGTGCCAGCCCTTTACGGTTGGTTTTGCCTACGGGCATGCCGCCTGCGCGGATGGGGACGTCCGCCATATCGCCGGTGCTGACGACGGCGAAACTGTCGTTGACTTGGCGGGTGGCGAAGAGGCTGCCGCCCATGAGGACGAGACCGCCCCTCCAGCCTGCGTTCCAGTTGCTGTTGCCGCTTTGGCTGTAAACGTTTGCCCAGCCGTCGCCGTAGGTGTTTTGATGGCGGATGTTGCCGTTGAAGGTATTGCTGCGGCTGCCGTTTGCGTTGTCGTTTTGCTGCCAGCCTATGCCCCAGCTGGTACTGCCCATGCCGCTGCTGGTTTTGTTCAGGGTTGCTTGGTAGCTGGTGTTGTGTTTGTTTCTGCTGATGCCCGCGGAGGTTGAGTAGCCGTTGTCAAGGCTGACGGAGAGGCCTGCGTGGAAACTCAGTTCGCGTTTGTTGCGGAAGTTTTTATTGGCGCCGGCATAGAGTGAAGCGCTTTTTTTGAAGCTGCGGCTCCAGCCGAACGAGCCTACGCCGTCGGCGGGACTGCCTTCGGTATGGGAATGGACGTAGGACAGGCTGAATGAGCCGAGTTTGTCGCTGCTCCAGCCTGCGGATGCGGATGCGGAGGTGGCGGGATGGCGTGTGGCTTTGAAAAAGTCGGCGCCGTATGCGGTATCGCCCAGTTCGGCAAATTGTCCGTTGGTACGGCTTGCGCCCGCGCTGAAGGAGAGCCTGTCCCATTGGGTGCTGAAAAACGCGCTGCCGCGCCGTCCTGTTTTGCCCGCAAAGCGGCTTTCGGCATAATTAAGATTGAGTTGTCCGAGCGAACCCAATACGGTATCGGCGGCAATGCCCGCCTGACGGTAGCCGCGCGCGGCTTCGCCGTGGATTTGGGCGGTCAGGGTGTTGCTGACGCCGTAACGCAGTGTGCCGGAGGCGGCGGGGTCGGATTGGTATTTGGCGGAACGGATGCCGTAATCGCGGCGGACGTAGCCTGCTTCAAACGACCATTCGTTCAAGCCTTTTGCCAAAAGTCCGCTGCCGCCGTAAAGCGGCATATCGACGACGACGGTGCGCCCCAGTACGTCGGTGGCGACGACTTGGGCGTTGCTGCGGCCGCTGATGGACGGCGGCAGGATGAGTTCGTATTCGCCCGCTTCGATGTCGCGGCTCATTTGTTTGACGCCGTCGAGGTAGAGGTCGACCGTGCCGGGTAGGGTGCTTTTACCGAGGTAGGAACGCAGCGGGGCGGTTTGTTTCCACGGGCGGGTGTTGTAAGTGCGGGAGATTTTGATACCGCCGATGCGTGTGCCGCCCCATGAGCCGATTTGTCCGGTCAGGGTGTCGCCGACGGTCAGCGATATGCCTTGTTCGGGCCAGACGGTGCGCCAATAGGTATCCAGGCGGGCGGTATTGCTGCGGGAGCCGCTTTCTTTGTTGCGGCTACGGTTGGCAAATTGGGTGTGGTTCAGATAGCCCCAGGGCGTACTCAGGCGCATTTCGCCGAAAACACCCTGCGTGCCGCTGCCGGAGTTGTTGTATGAGACGTTGGTGTCGTAGTTCAGAACGGCGGCAAAGCCGGGTTTGGCGATGGCGTAGCGGTTTTCCTGCGGTGCGCCGATTCGGGCGGTTTTCAGGTCGGGCTGCCATTCGAGGGGGGCAGTGAGGTCAAGGGTTTGCGCGGCGGCATCGTATTTCGCCTGCAAGCCGGGGATGGCGGAGAGTTCGAACCATACGCCCGCGCCGGGTGCGGATGCGCCGTCCTGAATTTCAGGCACAACGCCGTTTTTGCCTGCTTCGGCAGCTTCTGTGTCGGGTAGGGCAATGCCGTAGGCGCGCAGGGATTCGGGACGCGCATACAGCACGCCGTTGCGCGACATGAAGGGTTCGATACCGTCGCGTATGCTGCCGTTGACTTTGACCTGCGGGTAAACAGTCAGCCATGCCTGCTCGTAGGTAGCAGGCGCCGCCTGCGTCAGGATGTCTTGAGCAGGAGAGGGCAGGGCGTAGAAACACAGCATCAGCGCGGCACTCAGCCGGGTGAGCCGTGTCCTTAGGTCATGGGGCGGCAAACCGTACCTCCGTTTGGATCGGCATACCGTTTACCGTGGCATTCAGACGACCTTGGTTCAGAGAGGCGGGGGAAACTTCCAATTCGCGTTTCCAAGTGTTGCCCGGCAGGACGTAGCCTGCCAAACCGTTTGCCAGCGTCAAGGCGTCTTTGGCAGAGGTCGTCTGAAAAGTAATATTGCTCAGTTGCGCATGGGCATTGCCCGTGTTTTCGGCAACCAAAACCGCTTTGCCGTTCGCGGCTTTTTCCGCGCGCCATTGCAGCTTCGGTTCGGCATTGTTTTGAACGTTGACAAACAGCGGCAGCGAATAGCGCATCACCAACTGAATGCCTTTTTGCGGTTTCGCATTGGGAGCGGGCAGCTCGTCCACAATCAGGCGGTAGGCTTCTTCAGTCTGTTTGTCGGACGGTTTGACGCGCATCACGCGGAACTGCTGCTGCGCACCCGCTTCCAGTTTGACCATGGGCGGGCTGGCAATGACGGCATCGGTGGGTTCGAGCACTTCACCGCCGTTTGCGTCCTGCGTCCAACGGAATACGCGCACTTGTGCCGTCAACGGCTCTGCGCCCTTGTTTCCCAAAGTAAAAATACCCGCCCGCTGTTTGGCGGGCAGGGAAAGCGATGTCGGACTGACTTGCAAGCCGGCGGCATGGCTTGGTAAAACCGCTGCCGCCGTCAGCATACCGACAAGTGTGCTGATTGCTTTTTGCATGAGGATTTTTTAGTTGTTTTGTTTTGAGGGAGTAAACCGGATTAGTAGGTCAGGGTTACTTTTACGCGGTCTTGGTAGGTGTCAGGGGTTTTGTTTGTCAACTCGCCCACTCCGACTTTGGCAAATACAGGCAGCATAATAGGGGTGGTTGTACCTTTGCCTACTAAAGACAAGGCGTTGGCGCCTTTACCCCATTTGTTTGAACTAATGTTATCACTAACTGCTTCAGTTTCTGTTCCTGGATTGTTGATAGTAGGTTTGAAGAGCTGGTATGCAATTTTATCTTGGTTGTTAGTTTTCAGACCGCTCATGGAACCAGTGCCGTCCGCATTGGTATTACTTGGTTCTAAAGCAACTTGGAATACGGTGTTTTTGCTGCAGCTGACTTGGATACCGTTTGCTGCTTTACCGACATTGTCTTTTTCTAGTTCGGCACTGTTGGTTTCTGCAAGGTGGGATGCAAAGTCAATGTCTGCACCGGAAGTTACATCCCCTTCGGCTGTAATTGCATCTGTTTTTCCGCTGGCAACAGTGAATGCTTCGCATGATCCAGTTACTGTCAGTTTGACATTGAAAAATTGGCTCGTGCCGCTAGGAACAACAGCAGCCATTGCAGTATTGCCCATCATCATGAGAGAAGCCAGGGCCAGAGAAGTTAAAGTAAAACGTGTTTTCATCGGATTTATCCTTGTATGTGAGTTTAGGTGTGTATTGACACAGTCTCCGTAATATTTCTGTGTAACTGATATACGGCAGGCTTTTTTGCCTGAACGGTATATATGACATTATTATGATTTGTGATTATTGTTGCAACTGTTATTGTTTGGCATTTTATAAGTTCCTGTGTTTTTTGTAAATTTTTGTATTATTTTTTGTTGTGTTTTTGCAAAGATTATCTTTTATTCGGTATTTAAATTGGATAAGAGGTCGTCTGAAAGCGTTTAAAAGAAGCTTTAGTTTCTTGAGGTTGGCTTTCAGACGACCTTTGCAGATGTTTGGGCAGTAGATTGGGTAGTGTTTGGAAATATAGTGGATTAAATTTAAATCAGGACAAGGCCACGAAGCCGCACAGTACAGACAGTACAGAACCGATTCACTTTGGTGCTTCAGCACCTTAGAGGAATCGTTCTCTTTGAACTAAGGCGAGGTAACGCCGTCGATTTAAATTTAATCCACTATAACTGATGGGCAATAGCCCGACGGATATTGTGGATGATGGGGTGAATTGTCTTTGCAGATAAAAAGGTCGTCTGAAAATCTCGGTTTGAGGTTTTCAGACGACCTTTGTGTTTCTATCAATCCGTCAGGCGTTTACAGGTTGGGATTGACGATGATTTTGACGGCGGATTCGTTGTTGTGAATCAGACGCTCGAAGCCTTCGGAAACCAGCTCGTCCAGCTTGATGCGCTGGGTGATGAAAGGTTCGAGGTTGATTTTGCCTTCTTCCACCAGTTTGATGGTTTCGGCGTGGTCGTTGCAGTAGGCGATGGTGCCGCGCACGTCCAGCTCTTTCATCACGACGCTGTGGACGTTGATGGTGGCAGGGTGGCTCCAAATGGATACGATGACGACCTTCGCGGTCGGACGGCAGGCTTCGACCATGGTGTCCAGCACTTTATTGACGCTGGTGCATTCGAATGCGACGTCCACGCCTTCGCCGTTGGTCAGTTTTTTCACTTCTTCGATGACGTCGACTTCGGACGGGTCAAGGATGTAGTCGGCAACGCCGGATTCGCGGGCTTTGTCTTTGCGCGCCTTGCTCAATTCGGTGATGATGACTTTGATGCCTTTGGCTTTCAACACGGCGGCAAGCAGCAAACCGATCGGACCTGCGCCGCCGACCAATGCGACGTCGCCTGCTTTCGCGCCACTGCGGACATAAGCGTGATGACCGACGGACAGGGGCTCAATCAAAGCGGCTTGGTCTAACGGGATTTTGTCGGAAATCGGATGCACCCAGCGGCGTTTGACGGCGATTTTTTCGGCAAGACCGCCACCGCAGCCGCCCAAACCGATGAAGTTCATGTCTTTGGAGAGGTGGTAGTTGCTGCCTTCGCCGGTCGGTACGTCGTCGCGGATGATGTAGGGTTCGACCACGACGTGTTGTCCGACTTTGAGGTCATCCACGCCTTCGCCGACGGCATAAACCACGCCGGAGAACTCGTGTCCCATCGTTACGGGCGCGGACTCGCCGGAAATCGGGTGCGGATGGCCGCAGGGCGGGATGAAAATCGGACCTTCCATAAATTCGTGCAGGTCGGTACCGCAGATGCCGCACCAGGCGACGTTGATGCCGACGGTGCCGGGGGCGACGGTCGGTTCTGGGATGTCTTCGATGCGGATGTCGCCTTTATCGTAAAAACGTGCTGCTTTCATTGTAACGCTCCTTGTTTTGAGGTTGAAAAGAAAGGTCGTCTGAAAGGTAGGACGGCTTTTCAGTAAGGGCGGGAAGGATGTGTGGGATGTGCGACGAGTATATGTTTATTTTAATGATGCGGCAGGGCGGGTTGTGTAGGATAAGCAACACAGGCTGCGCGATATTGCTTTGATATTTTGTTATTTTACTACATTTCGATGTGAGTGATATGTCGGCTTGCGTAAAAACAAAGCGGGGCTTGTTCGTGGTCAAGTTTTAGGCGGAATAGTCTTGAGGTATTCGGCAAAAGTATGCTGTCGAAAGGCGGGAGGATTATTGGGGGAAAATGGAAATTGTTGACAACGCAGGTATTGCTTATTGAATTAATCAAAATTTTATTGCGAAAAAATTTGAATTTTAGAAATTTAAATATATAAAAATAGTAAAAAATTAAATTTTTGAAATAAAATTGCTGAGAGATAGGCGAAAGGCTTGTTTAAAACAGGTAAAGAAGGTAATCTATGCCTCGATTTATCTGAATTTGAAAGCAATAACAATGACCCAACAATACCCTACCGACGATATTAAGATTAGAGAAGTCAAAGAGCTGCTGCCGCCGATTGCCCATTTGTACGAACTGCCGATTTCCGAGGAAGCGGCGGGGCTGGTACACCGCACGCGGCATGAAATCGCCGATTTGGTTCACGGCAAGGACAATCGCCTGCTGGTGATTATCGGTCCGTGTTCCATCCACGACACCAAAGCTGCATTGGAATACGCCGAACGTTTGCTGGTGTTGCGCAAGAAATATGAAAAAGAATTGCTGATTGTGATGCGCGTGTATTTTGAAAAACCGCGTACAACGGTGGGTTGGAAAGGTCTGATTAACGACCCGCACTTGGACGGCACGTTCGACATCAACTACGGCCTGCGTCAGGCACGCAGCTTGCTGCTGACGCTGAACAATATGGGCATGCCCGCTTCGACGGAGTTCCTCGACATGATTACGCCGCAATATTACGCGGACTTGATTTCTTGGGGCGCGATTGGTGCGCGGACGACGGAGAGCCAAGTACACCGCGAACTCGCCAGCGGCCTGTCTTGTCCGGTCGGTTTCAAAAACGGTACGGACGGCAATTTGAAAATCGCCATCGACGCGATTGGCGCGGCAAGTCATCCGCATCACTTCCTGTCTGTAACCAAAGCGGGGCATTCCGCCATTGTGCATACCGGCGGCAATCCCGACTGCCACGTTATCCTGCGCGGCGGTAAAGAGCCGAATTACAGCACCGAACACGTCAAATCGGCGGCGGAGCAATTGATAAAAGCCGGCTTGTCGCCCAAGCTGATGGTCGATTGCAGCCACGCAAACAGCCGTAAAGATTACAGACGGCAGATGGAAGTTGCCCAAGACGTCGCCACGCAACTGGAAAACGGCGAAGACAATATTATGGGCGTGATGGTGGAAAGCCATTTGGTCGAAGGCAGACAGGACAAGCCCGAGGTTTACGGGCAAAGCATTACCGATGCCTGCATCGGCTGGGATACCACCGAAGAAATGCTCGCGCTTTTGGCTGCAGCAAACCGTAAACGGGTCGCGCCTTAAATCGGTTTGTGTGGCGAAAAAGAGGTCGTCTGAAAAGTCTGTGTGTGGGTTGAACTGCACCCCAAAAGTTGGACATCCCCTCC
>NZ_KV800922.1:0-22266 GCF_001810355.1 Neisseria sp. HMSC074B07
TACGTCTCCACCAAATAGCGCGTTGACATCCGTTTCGTCAAATACGTATTTAGTGTGGCAAAAGTCGCAATCGATTTGGATACTGCCTTGCTCTGCAACAATACCGCCAACTTCTTCTCCGCCTAACATAAGCAGCATATCGCTGACTTTGCCGTGTGAGCAGGTGCAGGCAAATTCGATAATTTCGGGATCGAAAACACGCGGCGGGGTTTCATGATAGAGACGATAAAGAACGTGTTGTGCGTCTAGGGCAGTTAGCTCTTTCGGTGTCAGCGTTTGGGTCAGTGTGCTGATGAGTTCCCATGATTCGGTGTCTAGTTCTTCTTCGGGCAGACGTTGTACCAGCAATCCTCCGCTGACATGATCTGAAGCGGCGAGAACGATGTGGGTATCGAGTTGCTCGGAACGTTTGATATAGTTCATGAGCATTTGGGCGATATTGTCGCCTTCAAGCGGGACAACGCCTTGCCAAGGTTCAGCATCTTTGGGTTGATGTGTGAGTACGAAAACGCTGTTGCTGCCCAAAAGGTCGGTCAGGCTTTCGTCATCATGGATGTCGGCGGCTTCATCCCAGCGGGCGGTAGCGCGAACGGTGTTGTCTGATGTGGCTTCGACCACAAGCATTTTCAGACGACCTTGTCCCTGTACTTGGACAATGAGCGTGCCTTCGTTTTTAAGGTTGCTGGAGAGAAGCGCACCTGCAGCGAGGAGTTCGCCTAATGCCCGGCGGATGGCGGCAGGGTAGTGTTTTTGTCCGGCGATGTGTTCCCACACGTTTTCAAGGCGGACGTGCAGACCGCGCACAGGCATATCGTCAAAGATGAAACGCGTGCGGATATCGGCGTGGTTGATGTCGGTTTGCGGCATAAATTCCTCTGTTTTTCTGAATGATGGGTTGACGGCTATATGGTTGCGCTTGCAGAGAAATCAAGGGACTTTATAATCTGTCTTGCGTTCTTAACCTTTTGCTTTTAATCGCCATGTTCTACCTCTACCAATCCAACCGCCTCGAATCGCTAGCCGCCCTGTTTGCCGGAATCCAAAGGGTCAGGCCGCTTGAGTCTGCTTTGGCGGCGGAACAGATTGTGGTACAGAGTCAGGGGATGCGGCGTTATTTGAGTGTTTATCTGGCGCGCGAACTGGGGGTGGCGGCGAATTTGCAATTCAGCCTGCCGGCGGGTTTGACGTGGCAGTTGATGCAGAAGCTGATTCCTGATATTCCCGCGCTCAGTCCGTTTTCGCCGGAAGTGATGCGTTGGCGGCTTTTGGATTTGTTCCGCAGCGAGCGTTTTCAGACGACCTCTGAATTTGAAAAAGTCCGTTCTGTCTTGCAAAGCTATTTGGGCAGCGGCGAATCGGCGGATTATCAGTTGGCGGGGCAGTTGGCGGATATTTTCGACCAGTATCTGGTGTACCGTCCGCAGTGGATTGATGCCTGGCAGGAAGGCAAACTTCTGGGACTGGGCGAGGACGAGGTCTGGCAGGCGCAGCTTTGGCGGTATTTGGACGACGGCAACCAATCCGCGCCGCACCGTGTGGCGTTGTGGGAAAAGCTGCTGTCGTCTTTGGATAAGGCGCACCTGCCCGAGCGGTTTTTCGTGTTCGGCATTTCGACGATGGCGCCGATGTATTTGCAGCTTTTGCAGAAAATTTCGGAACATTGCGATGTGTTTGTGTTCGCGCTCAATCCGAGCGGCCAGTATTGGGGCAATGTGATTGAGGCGGCGCAGCTTTTGAAGGGCGGCGACGATGCGGATTTGTCGCAGACGGGGCATCCGCTCTTGGCGTCGCTGGGCAAGCAGGGGCGTGATTTTTTTGATTTTCTGACGGAAATCGGCTTGGAGGAGCAGCCTGTGTTTGAAGAGGTTTCAGACGACACGCTGCTGCATTGCCTGCAAAACGACATTCAAAACCTGCGGATGCCGTCTGAACACAGCCGCGCGGATTTGCTGGGCGACGGCTCCGTCCGTATCGTGTCGGCACACAGCCCCCTGCGCGAATTGCAGATTTTGAAAGACAAGCTGTTGCGGATTCTGCACGAACATCCCGACTGGCAGCCGCACGATATTGCCGTTTTGACGCCGAACATCGAGCCGTACAGCCCGTTTATCGAAGCGGTGTTCGGGCAGGCGCAGGGCGGGGCGCAGGCTTTGCCGTATTCGGTGTCGGACGTGAAACTCAGCCGCCGCCAGCCGCTGCTTTACGCGCTGGAGCAGACGCTGGATTTGCTGGAAAGCCGGTTTGAAGTCGATAAAGTGCTGCCGCTGTTGGAAAGCGGTTTGGTGCTGCGCCGTTTCGGGCTGACGGCGGACGATTTGCCGCTGCTGCACGACACCATTGCCGAGTTGAACGTGCATTGGGGTTTGGACGGAACGATGCGCGGCGCGGCGGACAATCTGTTCACCTGGCGGCAGGCGTTGGAACGCATCGTGTTGGGTTGGATGCTGCCCGACGACGGCAGCCCGCTTTGGCAAAACGTCAGCGCGTGGCACGGCGATGTCAACCGCCTTGATGTGTTCGGCCGCTTTGCCGCCTTCATCCGCACGCTGCCCCGCCTCGCCGCCGAGTGGCGCAAACCCGCAGCGGCGGAGGAATGGACGGAACGCTGCCGCGTTCTGGTGCAGTCATTGTTCCTGCCCGACGCCGACGACCAATACGCCTTGCAGCAGTTCGAGCAGGCGTTGGCAAAATGGCAGGAAGAAACCGCGTTGGCAGGCTTTAGCGGCACTTTGCCGCAACATACGGTCATCCGCCACATCCGCCGCTTCTTAGGCAGCGAAAGCCAAGCAGGATTCCTGCGCGGCGGCATCACCTTTTGCAGCATGGTGCCGATGAGGAGCCTGCCGTTTAAAGTCATCTGCCTCTTGGGTCTGAACGACGGCGATTTCCCGCGTAACACTAAAGCCGCCGTGTTCGACCTGATTGCCAAACACCCGCAAAAAGGCGACCGCGCCCGCCGCGACGACGACCGCTACCTCTTCCTCGAAGCCATCATCAGCGCGCGCGACATCCTTTATCTCTCCTACGTCGGCCGCAGCATCCGCAACGACGACGAACTCGCCCCGTCTGCCCTTGTCAGCGAACTCATCGACACCGTCGCCGCCATGGCCGGACGGCGCAGCAAAGAGCTGGCGGAACATTGGGTCGAGCAACATCCCCTGCAACCGTTCTCACACCGCTATTTCATCGCAGACAAAATTTCAGACGACCTCTTCAGCACGCGGCAGGACTACGCCGAAGCCCTCAACCGCCCGCGCGAACAGGCGCGTCCGTTTTTCAGCGAAGCCCTCGAAGAAAACAGCCCCGCACCGACCGTCTGGCAGGACGACTTTATCCGCTTCTGGAAAAATCCCGTCAAAGCATGGCTGCAACAAACCTTGGGCTGGCGCGAACCCTATCGCGACGAAGCATGGGAATCCGCCGAACCCTTCGAGCCGCAACGCGCCAACAAAATCGCCGCCGCCTACCTCGACGCCCGCCGCCACAACCAAGACTTTCAAGAAACCGCCGTCCGCCTCGACGCCGAAAGCCTGCTGCCCGCCGGCGAACTGGGTAAATTGTGGCAGCAGAATTTCCAAGCCGCCGCCAAACGCATAGACAGCGCATTGCTGCAAAGCCCCAAACTGCCGCCTTTCGCTTATGAAATCCCGTTCGACGGGCAAACCCTGCAAGGCAGCCTCGGCAACCTGTACCAATGCGGACAAGTGTTCTACCTCGACCGCAAACCCAACGCCCCGCAACGCATCGCCCTCCTGCTCGAACATTTAATCTTTTGCGCGGTGGAATCTCAGACCACCGAAACCCGCCAAACCCATATCGTTCAGCCTGAAGAAACAACGACTTATCCTGAAATTTCTGGCAGACACGCGCAGCAAATGCTGCAAAAATGGCTGACGTTCTTCAACCTTGGACAAACGCGCCCGCTGCCTTTCTTTGCCAAAACCAGCCTTGCCGCCGCCGAAGCCTACGGCAAAAAACAGAGCTGGGAAGATGCCCTGAACAAAGCCAAGGAAAGCTATCACGGCAATAAAGTCAGCAAAGGGCAAAAAGACTATACAGAAGTCGCCTTAGTGTTCGGCAACGAAGATACCGAGCCGGTAGAAGGAGCGTTGTTCCAAAGATTGGTGGAAGAGCTGCTGATACCGCTGCTGGACGCGGTAAAGGAAGAATCGTCGGATGCGACATAGAAGCCGGAAATCGGAAGAGGTTGTACCTCAGGCAGGCTGTGCACTCTGAAAACGCAAATGGAGCAAATGATGTTGAAGCATTTTATTGCGATCGCTGTCGCCGTTTTATTGAGTCAAACGGCGTACAGCCAAGCCAAACGGCGTACAGCCAAGCCAAACCGAGAGCAACCATGTACACCGCCATCGTTGAAGATAAATGCGCCATCGCGGCAGACGGCGGCAGCATGATGCTGACCGTGCGCAACGCGGCAGGCAAGGAAACGGTTTTCTTTATCAACCGCGGTTTTGATGTCAAAAATACGCCTAAGTACAACCAAGTCCGTGATGACAAAGGGCATAAACTGAGCGACAGCGAGAAACAGCAGTTGTTTGCGCACTTGAAGACTTTAAAAACAAGGTGCAGCAGCGAGGACTGCGCCGAGTTTGTGGATGCGTTTGTCAGATAGGCCGCATATCGTTTCGGCTGGCATTGCTGGTTTTCAGACGACCTTGGGCTTCAAGAACTTATGTGATAAACGAAATCCGGTTTCAGGAACGCAGGTTGATATGGCGCGCCATTTCCAATGCGGTAGCGACGGCGGTCATGAGGCTGCCTGAGTCTGCTTTGCCCGTTCCGGCAAGGTCGAGGGCGGTACCGTGATCGACCGAAGTGCGGATAAAGGGCAGTCCGAGCGTGACATTGACGCCTTGCCCGAAGCCCGCGTATTTGAGCGTGGGCAGCCCTTGGTCGTGATACATCGCTAAAACGGCATCGGCGTCTTTGAGTAAAAAGGGCTGGAACACCGTATCGGCGGGATAGGGGCCGTGTGCGTCTATGCCTTCGCTTTGCAGCTGCTTGAGCGCGGGGATGATGATGTCGATTTCTTCATGGCCGAGATGGCCGTTTTCGCCTGCGTGCGGATTCAGTCCGGTCACTAGGATGCGGGGGCGGGCGATGCCGAATTTGTCGAGCAGGTCGGCGTGAAGGATGCGGGTCACGGATTCGACCAGCGGGCGGGTAATGGCGGCGGCGATGTCTTTGAGCGGAAGGTGGGTAGTGACGAGCGCCACCCGCAATCCGCCGCCTGCGAGCATCATGACGACTTGTTCGGTTTGGCTTTTTTCGGCGAGGTACTCGGTGTGGCCGCTGAAGAAATGATCGCTGGCGTGTCCGTCGTTGATGACGCCTTTGTGCAGCGGCGCAGTAACCATGCCGTCGAAGAGGTCGTCTGAAATGCCTTGATAGGCAGTGTCCAACAGTTTGAGGACGTAGGCGGCATTGGCGGGATTGAGTTTGCCCGCTTGGCAGGGCGCGTCTAAGGGGATGTGCAACACTTCCAATATGCCGCGTTCGGGCTTGCCGCCCTGCGGGTCGAAATCTTGCAGGGTGATGGTTTTGCCTAATTGTTCGGCACGGCTTTGCAGCAGATTTTTGTCGCCCAACACGATGCAGCGGCACGGCAAATCGGCAAACGCCAAATCCAAGCAGATATCGGGGCCGATGCCGGCAGGTTCGCCTGAAGTGACGGCTAAAACAGGTAAAGTCATGCGGATTCCTTATGGAATGAATCTGTTGCAGAAAAATGAAAACAGCGTTGTACGGTATGTTTGAGGTCGTCTGAAAATTTTTCAGACGACCTTTTGCTTATGCCCGCATCAGGCTGCGGTAGGCATTTTGTTTCAAAACAAGCACCAGCCAGCCGAGTGCGAATGCGGTCGGGTAAAACCACAGCATCCGATTTCCGCCAAGCGGCAGGATAAGCGTCAGCATACATGCCAGTACGCCGAAACCCAAAGGCGTCCAAATATCATCCCGTTCGGTATAGTCGGCGCATCGCTGCGGCAGCGTCAGCATCCAAACCAGTGCGGAGGCGAATGAAGCGGCCGCCCTGATAGGAAAGGATGCGTTGGGCGAACAAGGTACCAGCAGGAACTGCGCCTGTTTTTTTGACAGATGGGGATGGAACGACCGTAGATACAGATTGGCGTTGAACCACAACAATATCATCAAAGCCGTCAGGATAAGCAATACCGAGTTGCCCGCCGTTTGCTCCAAATGTTTGTTTAGTACATTGATTATCGGAAACATGGCAATCAATGACAGATTGACCGTCAGACCGCCGACAATACTCCGTTCGCTTTTGATGTAGGAGAAAAAGGTACACCATGAATATATCCATGCGAGTACGGTCAGTAGGAAGAACATTACCGAACCGGTCGGGGTCAGGCACACGGCAGTCATCACGACAGGCAATACGAAAGCACGCACAATCGCCGCTTTTTTAAACACAAAAGTCGCCGTGAAGAGTTTGTAGAGAGACGGCAGCCATGTGAAAAATATGCTTCGGCAGACATTGACCAAGAAACACAAGAGCGCCAGCGTGAGGGTGGAGACGAGGGCCAACGAATAATACGCCTCGATATAGGCGGATAAAGCGTCATCGGCTGCCGCTGTAAACATGGCGACGAATATCGCCACAATCGGCAGCACAATCCGCATCTGCCGCCATGATTGCGCTTTCTGTAAAACAGACGTCAGTTTCGTCTTGCGCCTCATCAGCGCCGTGCGTACGGATGGCGATATTTCTTCCTGTAAAGCCGTATTCAGGAAAAACGCATTCACCGTTGCCCGCATATCGCGCCCTTGCTCGGTCAGACGGTTCAAGCTGTGCAAGAGCGGGAATTTGCCATTGGCGTTGTCAGATAAAACTTCTGCCGCATTGATGCAGTCATAAACCCACTCCAGCTCGTCCGTGCTCATACGGTGGAGAACTTCGCGGCTCTCGTGCCAGCGGAAATAAGACGCCCATTGCGCCCATACGATGATATTCGAAATATACCGATCGCGCAGAAAATCCAAAAATTCCCAAGCAATATATTCCGATTCGCCCAAAGGCAGCCGGTCCAATAAAGCGCGGATGTCGGGCCAGGAGCGTTCCAACGCCTCACTTTTCCCTTCATCTTGAATGCGTCCGATTTCCGCCAAAATATAATCCGCATCTACGCCATCGTATCCATGGTATGAATAAGCCTCGGCAGTTGCGCCGCTATATTCGTAGGGGTCGTCTGAAACATCAGTTTCTTCAATACGGTCTGTTTCTGCGTCTTTCCATGTATCGTACGGATAGGCTTGGGTCGATTCATATTCTGCCGCCTCCTCGTCAACATATTCGGTATGTTCATCAGGGTCGTCTGAAATATCCGCCTCATCGTTATCGGCATGATCCCAAGACCAATCGTCTGCGTCCTCTTCCTCATCGATGTAGGGCGCACGCGCCAAAGCCTCATCAAATGCCTCGCGCAGCCGCTGATATCCCTCCGCGTCATCGTCCGGACGTGTCGATTTCAACAGCTTCGCATAAGCGCGCCTGATGGCACGTTCGTCACCGGTAGGCGCAATGTGCAGAATTTCCCAGCAATCCATAGATTTCCTTGTTGTGGTATGAGCAGCGGCAAGTCATAAAGTATACAGCCTGGTTTGGTTCAAATTCAAAGGAAACGATACCGATATCGGCAGAACACAACGCCACTTGCCTTCAAAATATAGTGGATTAACTTTAAACCGGTACGGCGTTGCCTCGCCTTGGCTCAAAGAGACATTCTCTAAGGTGCTGAAGCACCAAGTGAATCGGTTTCTGTACTGTCTGTACTGTCTTGCGGTTTCATCGCCTTGTCCTGATTTAGTTAAGCCACTATACAGTTAAAAAGGTCGTCTGAAACCCGATTCCGTTTCAGACGACCTTTGTGTTCAAACCCTGTTATTCGTATTTTTCGCAGCGGATGGCAGAATCTTCGCAGAACATCGCCGAAGTTTCCGCATTGCAGGCAGTGCGGACGGCGCGGCGCGCCTCCCATTCGTTTTTCCCTGAAGCCTCAAACAACTTCTGGAACGGCTTGACGCTGCACACATAAACCCGATTCGGGTTGTACTATTTTGACTTGGCAAGGCGTTTTTCCAATTTACTGATACGGGCTTCCAAAGCCGCTATTCGCTCATTCTCTCCCATGCCGGAACGCGCCTCTTGTGCGGCAATAAAAGCCTCAATACGCGCCAGATCCGCAGCTAACCGCGCCAGTTCCGTTTCCATCTGAGCCTGTGCTGATTCCAACCGAGCCTGTTTGGCAGCCAAAGCCGAACTCTGCACATCCCGTTCGGTAACCGAAGCCGCATTCGCAGCAGGCAAAACAGCGGCAAGCATCAGGGCAAAGAAAGATTTTTTCATGGTATATCTCTACGACAGTTAAAAAACGGCATATTATATAGAAAACCCATATTGAATCAGCAGGCATTACCTTGCTTTGTCTGGATTTAAAGAGAATTTACCGAAACGCAGACAGAAATGCGACAAAGATGCCTCTACCCTTCGCTGCTTCCTTTTCAGACGACCTTATACCCATTTCAAGCAAAAAACGTTAAAATTCCGCCATTCACCTATCCGACAGCAGCAAAAACATGAGCGCACAAATCCTCGCCGTCGCCAACCAAAAAGGCGGCGTCGGCAAAACCACCACCACCGTCAACCTCGCGGCATCGCTCGCCTCCAAAGGCAAACGCGTCCTCGTCATCGACCTCGACCCGCAAGGCAACGCCACCACAGGCAGCGGCATAGACAAAGCCCGCCTCGAAGAAGGCGTGTACCAAGTCGTCTTGGGCGATACCGACATCAAGACTGCCGTCGTCCGCAGCGGAGACGGCAGCTACGACGTACTCGGCGCCAACCGCGCGCTTGCCGGTGCCGAAATCGAGCTGGTGCAAGAAATCGCCCGCGAAATCCGCCTCAAAAACGCCCTGCAAACCGTCGAAAACGACTACGACTTCGTCCTCATCGACTGCCCCCCTTCACTGACCCTGCTCACGCTCAACGGACTTGTCGCCGCCAACGGCGTCATCGTACCCATGTTGTGCGAATACTATGCCCTAGAAGGCATCTCCGACCTCATCGCCACCGTGCGCAAAATCCGTCAGGCAATCAACCCGCGCCTCGACATCACCGGCATCGTCCGCACCCTCTACGACAGCCGCAGCCGCCTCGTCGTCGAAGTCAGCGAACAACTTTTCCAACATTTCGGCAACCTGATGTTCCAAACCGTCATCCCCCGCAACGTCCGCCTCGCCGAAGCCCCCAGCCACGGCATGCCCGCGCTCGCCTACGACGCCAATGCCAAAGGCACCAAAGCCTACCTCGCCTTGGCGGAAGAACTGTTGGAGCGGACTAAAGGTTGATTGAGTCTGGAAGATAAAAAGGTCGTCTGAAAACTTGATTTCCAAGTTTTCAGACGACCTTTTTCCATTATTAAGCCCATATTCTGACGAAAAGAATTGTCAACAATAATATCATTCGGATTAAAAATATTTAATTAATAAACAAAAAGTAGCTTTATGTAATGCCATGATGCTTATAAACATTTTGATGATTTTAAAAATGCCATATGTAAAAAATTCAAAAAACAAAAGGCTATTCTTTGACAATCTTTAACCCATCCCCTAATATCCAACAGTTTGATTCCGCAAAGCGGATTTAAGAAAAACATTTTTGAGATTTTGAGAGGTAAGACGATTATGGAATGGGAATTTAACAGTTACTACACGTTGATTGCCGCCACATTGGTTTTGTTGATTGGTAAGGTTTTGGTAAACAAAGTCAAATTCCTGCGCGATTTCAACATTCCCGAGCCTGTGGCAGGCGGCTTGATTGCTGCGATTATCTTGTTTGCACTGCATCAAGCTTACGACGTGAGCTTCAAATTTGAAAAACCGCTGCAAGACGCATTCATGCTGATTTTCTTCACTTCTATCGGTTTGAGCGCGGATTTCTCCCGCTTGAAAGCAGGCGGTCTGCCGTTGGTGATTTTCACCGCTGTCGTAGGGGCGTTTATCATCGTGCAGAACTTTGTCGGCGTCGGCTTGGCGAAGATTTTGGATTTGAATCCGCTTATCGGCCTGATTACCGGCTCGATTACCCTGACCGGCGGACACGGTACCGCAGGCGCATGGGGTCCGGACTTTGAAAACAAATTCGGCTTGGTTGGTGCTACCGGATTGGGTATGGCTTCCGCCACGTTCGGTTTGGTATTCGGCGGCCTGATCGGCGGTCCGGTTGCGCGCCGTCTGATCAACAAAATGGGACGCAAACCCATCGATCAAAGCGGACAAAAGGCAAATTCAGACGAACATGCCGACGACGTGTTCGAACAAGCGAAGCGCACCCGCCTGATTACCGCCGAATCCGCCGTCGAAACGCTTGCCATGTTTGCAGCGTGTTTGGCATTTGCCGAAATTGTGGACGGCTTCGACAAAGAATATCTGTATGACTTGCCGAAATTCGTATGGTGTCTGTTTGCCGGTGTCGTCATCCGCAACATTCTGACTTCCGCGTTTAAAGTCAATATGTTCGACCGCGCTATCGACGTATTCGGCAATGCCTCCCTGTCGCTTTTCCTCGCAATGGCACTTTTGAACCTGAAATTGTGGGAGTTGACCGGTCTGGCGGGTCCTGTAACCATCATCCTCGCCGTACAAACCGTCGTGATGATTTTGTATGCGACATTTGTGACTTATGTCTTTATGGGACGCGATTACGATGCGGCGGTTTTGGCGGCAGGCCACTGCGGTTTCGGTTTGGGTGCAACGCCGACCGCCGTTGCCAATATGCAGTCCATCACGCAGACCTTCGGTCCTTCGCACAAAGCCTTTTTGATTGTGCCTATGGTCGGCGCGTTCTTCGTGGACTTGATTAACGCAGCAATCCTTTCCGGTTTCGTAAATGTCATTACCAAATAAGTAAGCATTTATAACGTTTCGTTGAAAAAGCACTTGCAACATTTACTTGTTGCAAGTGCTTTTGTTATGATGGTCGTCTGAACGACAAAACGATGCGGTTTCCGAGCCGTATCAAGGAGTATTATTTATGCACAAAAAACTGCTGGCTTTACCGCTTATCGCCCTGATGTTGGCGGCATGCGGCAAAGAAGAACCCAAGCAGGCTTTGGAGTGTGGCAATCCTGCCGCCATTCAAAGTATCCGCAACCAAATCCAAGAAACCATCAAGCGCGAGGCGCGTTCCTTTGTCCGTGCCGACAGCCGCCAATTTGTCGATGCCGATAAAATCATTGCCGCCGGCTCCGAGTTGAATATCGTCTTGGACAATCCGCAAGAAATTACGGAAGACAACAAATCCTTGTGCAGCGCCGATTTGAAAATCCAAATCCCTGCCGAAGTATTGCGCACCGCCGATGCCAACAGTCCGCTGATTTACAGCAATACCGGCTTGACCGAAATGCTTCAGCAGAAAATCATGGGCAGCAACCTGAGCTTTGAGAACAACACGTTCTCAACCAGCGTCCGCTATACGCCCGATCCGAAAGTCGGTACGGTTTCTTTGGAAGATAATACCGTCAACATGACCGCGCAAACCCTGTCTTCCTTACTGCTGCCTTACGGTGTCAAAAGCATCGTGATGATAGACGGTAAGGCAGTCAGCAAAGAAGAGGCGATCAAAATCCTGCAAAGCAAAGCCGCTGAAGAGCCGCCTGTCGCCAAAGCAGAAGATATTTTGGAAAACAACGCGGCGAGCCAAGCGTCGGGCGTACCGCCTGCCGCGGGCCTTGAAACCGAAATCCTGCGTCCTGACGGTGAAGAGAAGCCGGAACAGCCGTCGTTCTCTCAAAGCGACTTAGATAATGCCCGTTCGCAAAACCATCAGGCAGAGGCGGAAATCAAAGGCGTATGGGACGGCATGGAGCGCACTGTCCAACAGGAAATGCTGGCAGAACAACGCGCTTGGATTCAAACTAAAAACCAAAACTGCCAACAGGCGGCAGCAAGGGCGGACAGTCCGGCGCAAAACGAATACCTCAAGCTCCAATGCGACACCCGCATGACGCGCGAGCGTACCCAATATCTGCGCGGCTATTCGATCAACTGACGCTGCAAAGCCGACGGCAGACGGGTGTTGATAAGCCTTCTGTCCGTTATTAAAAGGTCGTCTGAAATGCTGTTTGACATTTCAGACGACCTTTGTATTGCGGTACAATCCACATTGCTCGTTGCATAATATAGTGGATTAACTTTAAACCAGTACGGCGTTGCCTCGCCTTGGCTCAAAGAGACATTCTCTAAGGTGCTGAAGCACCAAGTGAATCGGTTTCTGTACTGTCTCTGTACTGTCTGCGGCTTCGTCGCCTTGTCCTGATTTAGTTAAGCCACTATAGTAAGCATCAGATGAAGCACCGAGTCAATCTCATTTTCCCCGTAAATCATAAGAAAGCACATTGATGAAAACCCTCGCATTCCTCCTGCTGACAAGCTTTTCCCTGCACGCTGCCGCACAAGATTATGTTCTGACGGAAGACCGTCTCAGCAGCGGCTCATTGACACTCAACGGCAAACAGGTTTCTGTCGATACAGTCAATCCAAACGGCCATGTCTGTAATTATGAAGGCACAATCAAAAACCGTACCAGCAAAAACCATAATGGTTGCGTCGTACATTTTTCCTTTACCAACAACAACGTGAAGCTGAACATTCCGGATTCAGCCCGCGAAGCCTGCCAAGAATACTGCGGACATAATGCATCTTTCGAGGCGACCTATGAAAAATTGCCTGCCGCCTGTTCCGCAAAAGGCGCGGCAGCAATGGAAAAACGTTTTCAGGCCGCCTATCAGGGAAAACGTTACCGCGATGCTGTCGCTATCAAACAACGTTATCTCAACGAATGCGACAAGTTCCTCGATCTGACCGAATGGATGCGGACGCTGAACGACTTGTCCGTCAGCTATAAAAATGCCGGAGACAAAGCGGCATGCCGCAAGGCGCTTGCCCCGATGGATGAATGGCTGGAGGGTTACCAGCCGAGCTACCTCAACGAAGAAGCATACAAACGAGAAGCCGCTGCCGCACAATTTAATTTGAAGCAATGCAGCGACAAATAATCGCCGCCCGTCATCGAATCCCACGCTAGTCAGGGAATAGGAAAAGTTCGCCTCTTCGGCAAACAAGGTCGTCTGAAAACAAACGCCGCAGGTTGTGTTCAACCTGAAGCCGTTTTCAGACGACCTTTTGTCTGGTTTGGAAAGTCGGCGTATTAAATTTAAATCAGGACGGGCAGGGCGATGCCGTACGGGGTTGAACTTAACCCATACCCTTCAAAACAAAACGGGCGGCTTGGATGGCCGCCCGTTTGTTTGTCCCGTTGTTTATTTGATGATTTGGTTCAGCTCGCCTTTGGCGTAGCGGTTTGCCATTTTCTCAAGGGAAATGGGTTTGATTTTGCCTGCCTGACCTTCGCAACCGAATGCAAGGTAGCGGTCGAGACAGATTTGTTTCATGGCTTCGACGGTTTTGCTCAGGTATTTGCGCGGGTCGAATTCGGACGGGTTTTCTGCCATGAAGCGGCGGATGGCGCCTGTGGAGGCGAGGCGCAGGTCGGTGTCGATGTTGACTTTGCGTACGCCGTGTTTGATGCCTTCGACGATTTCTTCTACGGGTACGCCGTAGGTTTCGCCGATTTTGCCGCCGTATTCGTTGATGACTTTCAGCCATTCTTGGGGAACGGAGCTGGAGCCGTGCATAACGATGTGGGTGTTGGGCAGGGCTTGGTGGATTTCTTTGATGCGGTCGATGCGCAATACGTCGCCGGTGGGCGGACGGGTGAATTTGTATGCGCCGTGGCTGGTACCGACGGCGATGGCGAGCGCGTCCACGCCGGTGTCTTTGACGAAGCGCACGGCGTCTTCGACGCTGGTCAGCATTTGGTCGTGGGAGAGTTTGCCTGCCGCGCCTACGCCGTCTTCTTCGCCGGCTTCGCCGGTTTCGAGGTTGCCCAAGACGCCGATTTCGCCTTCGACGGACACGCCGCAGGCGTGGGAGAAGTTAACGACGGTACGGGTGGCGTTGACGTTGTATTCGTAGGTGGACGGGGTTTTGCCGTCTTCGAGCAGCGAGCCGTCCATCATGACGGAGGAGAAGCCCAGTTGGATGGAGCGTTGGCACACGTCGGGCGATGCGCCGTGGTCTTGGTGCATGACGACGGGGATGTGCGGGAATTCTTCAACGGCCGCCAGAATCAGGTGGCGTAAAAACGGCGCACCTGCATATTTGCGCGCGCCGGCGGATGCTTGAACGATAACGGGGGCGTTGACTTGGTCTGCGGCTTCCATGATGGCGCGCATTTGTTCGAGGTTGTTGACGTTGAATGCGGGCAGGCCGTAGCTGTTTTCGGCGGCATGGTCGAGCAGTTGGCGCATGGATACGAGTGCCATTTAAATCTCCTTGGTGAGGTAGCGGGATGGTGATGTGGGAAATTATAATGTTTTTCTTATTAAAAAACTACACAGGGCTACATCAGTTTTATATATTAATGAGATTTTGGGCGGCTGCGGCGGGCAAACGGTGCGGTCGGTATTTGTCTGACATGGTTTATAATAACGGTTTGTTTTCGGGGTCGTCTGAAACGGCGGCGGGAGGTGTGTGATGGCTAAGTTTGCAGTGGCGGATGTGGATGCGGTGTTGTTTCAGACGACCTTGCGCGTGCAGGTGGGCGATGTGAATTACGGCGGCCATTTGGCGAACGATGCCGTTTTGCGTTTGTGCCACGAGGTGCGGATGCGTTGGCTGGCAGGTTTGGGCTGGAGTGAAACGGACGCGGGCGGCGCGGGGCTGATTATGGCGGACGCGGCGGTGCAATATTTGGCACAAGGTTTTTACGGCGATGAATTGTCGGCGGAAATGGGCGTCGAGGACATCGGCAAGGGCGGGTTTGCGCTGCTGTTCCGCCTGACGCGCATCGCGGACGGCAAGGTGCTGGCGCGGGCGCGCACGGGCATGGTGTGTTTCGATTATGCGCGCCAAAAGGTTTGCCGGTTGCCGCAGGCTTTGAAAACCGTGTTGGAGGTCGACTGAAAATGTTGGCACGCGATTTCGGACTGTCTTTGGACGGCTATTTGAAAATGTTGGGGCAACAGGGCAAGTCGGCGCACACGCTGTCTGCCTACGGGCGCGATTTGACCGAACTCGTGCGGCTTTTGACGGAAGGGTCGTCTGAAACGGCGCAGGATTTGAAACGGCGCGATTTTGTGGCAGCGTTGAAACGGTTGTCGCAACAAGGTTTGAGCGAACGGACGCTGGCGCGCAAATTGTCGGCGTGGCGGCAATATTGCGGCTGGCTCGTGCAGTCGGGCATGATGGACAACGATCCGACCTTCAACCTGAAAGCCCCGCGCCTGCCCGAACGCCTGCCCAAAGCCCTGCCGCAGGAAGAGTTGAACCATATGCTCGACAGTGCGCCCGTTGATGACAGTTTGGCAGTGCGCGACCATGCCTTGTTTGAACTGATGTACGGCAGCGGCCTGCGCCTGAGCGAGATACACGGCTTGGATTTGGGTGATGTGTTGCTGGACGAAGGCTGGGTGAGCGTAACCGGTAAAGGCAGGAAAGAGCGGCAAGTCCCGTTGTCGGGCAAAAGCGTCGAAGCCTTGCGCGCCTACCTGTCCGAACGTGTGGCGGCAGACGGCGAAACCGCGCTCTTTACCGGCAAAAACGGCACGCGACTCGGGCAGCGACAAATCCAAAAACGCCTTCAGGCATGGGCGGTACGGCAGGGCAGCGGGCAACACATTTCCCCGCACATGATGCGCCACAGCTACGCCAGCCACCTTTTGCAATCCTCGCGCGACATCCGCGCCGTGCAAGAACTGTTGGGACACAGCAACCTCTCGACCACGCAGATTTACACCAAGCTGGATTTCGACCATCTGGCCAAGGTTTACGACGAGGGGCATCCGCGGGCGAAGCGGAAAAAGTGAAGAGGGCAGTTTCAGAGGTTCCATCTCTAATGCTTGGCATACACAAAGGTCGTCTGAAACCGTTTCAGACGACCTTTAAACCTCGAAACACCCCATCCGACATCAATCCTCCCGCTTGCGCACTTCCGCAGGCGTGCAGTCGAAATATTGCTTGAATGCCTGCGTGAAGCTGGATGTGTGTCCGTAGCCGCAGCGGTAAGCTATTTCGCTGATGCTCTCTTTGCCCGTCGTCAACGCATACAGCGCATATTGCATATGTTTGTGCCGCAGCCAGTCGCTGACGGTAATTCCGAAATAATCCCGCAGGCGGCGTTGCAGCGTCCGTTCGCTGACGTGCAGTGCGGCGGCGAGTTCCGCCACTTGGTGCGCGCCTTGGTCAAATGCCTGATTCAAACCATGCACAAACCCGTCCCCATCCGACGGGCGAACCGTCCCGCCTGATTTTTCAGACGATGGCGACAACGGATAACGGCTGCAAAAATCGCGCCACAATCCCGCGAGCAACTGCAAAGCATCGGCTTCGCGCTGCAAAACATCGCCCAATCCGTCGCCTTGCGCCGACAGCATCAAACTGTTTTCCGCCAAAGCGCGCAATTCATCGCTCAAATGCCAATGCCGCACCGTCTCGCGGTAAACCGCCGGCAGCATCGCCGCGTATTGCGGTTGCGACAGCCATTGCTCTATGCCTTTCAACGTGATTTTCGCCGTTTTCTCCCCTTGATAGAGATAACGGCTGAACAAAATCTCCTCCTCCGCAGCAATCAACACCACCCGTCCGCCGTCAGCCTCAATCTGATAGCGGTTTTGATTGATGGCGAAATCCAAACGCCCCTCCAGCAGCAGGATGAACGAAATATAAGGCTCGGCAAGCTGCGTGCTTTGGAAATCCTTTTGCGCGGTCACGCAGCCGCCATGCAGGGAAATGCCGCTGTGCAGCGTATCGAAACGGTAATTGCCGCTTAGATAATCGCTGCCGCCACCTTGTTGCACCAGTCGGACGAAATGTTGGCTGTTTAAAGAGTCTCTTTCCATAAATCATTTTATTTTCAACAGACTGCCAAACACAATAACACCGATTTCCCTTCAGGTAAACCGACACGAAGGTCGTCTGAAAACCAAGTCCGCGCCCTTGTTCCCCAAACGCTTCCGATAAAAAAGGGGCGGTCGGTTGCAGCGGGTGATGTAGAGCGAATACAAAAAGGTCGTCTGAAAACCTGATTTCCAAAGTTTTCAGACGACCTTTGTTATGTTTGGCGGTTAAGCGGCGGCAACGGTAAAGCGTTCAAACAAATGCGCTTTGTTTTCCGCGTCGTCGGCGATGGCTACTGCCAAATCCGCCACGCTGATGCCTGCCGGAATTTCGCCGTCCATCAGCAAATCGTCTTTGCCCAAGCGGTATTTGCCGGTTTTGTCTTCGCTGAAACCGCCGTCCGCGCCCAGTCGTGCCGGAGGGGAAACGAAAGACCAGTTCACATCGCGGCGCGGCAGGAGTGCCGTCAAGAGATGGCGTGCGGCATTGGCGCCGTCGTAAATGGCTTTGGGGAAGTCGGGCGTATCGACAACTTGCAAATCAGGCGCGGCATACAGGCTGCCTGCGCCGCCGACGATTAAGAGATACGGCACTTGAGCCGCTTTTGCCGCTTCGACGATATTGTTTGCGCCGCGTGTAAAATCCGCGCCAATATTGGGATTGGTCCAACCGGGATTGAACGCGCTGACCACGGCGTCAAAGCCTGCCAGCTTGTCGGCGAAGTCCGCTGCGTTGACATCTGCGGAGACGGCGGCAACATTTTGTGCTTGGAATACTTTGTCCGTGTTGCGCGCAAAAGCGGTTACTTCATGCCCACGACCTGCCAATTCTTGAACGACTGCGTTGCCGACATAACCTGTTGCGCCGATGACTGCGATTTTCATGTTTGACTCCTTGTTGGGATGTGATTGATTAGATGAACGCATTGTAAGGTCGTCTGAAACGCTTGATAATCCCTGATTTGCTGTTATGATTATGAAGTTGAACTAAATAATAGAATGGAAAAAGGTCGTCTGAAACGGGGTTTAAAGTTTCAGACGACCTGTTGTCAGTGGATGGACTCGATGCCGGTAATGTTCCCCTTTGGATCAAATGAGACATAGAAATAGTATTCGCCGTCGGGTATCAATGCGTCGTCATCATTGTGAAACACGATATCGAAATCTTGATTGAAAAAATCCAATTTTTGCAGCTTTAAGTCTTGGAGGAAGCTTTCCGCCGTCGGATGCGGATTGGGAAAAAATCCGTCTTTGGTGCGGATGCCGTTGTGTTTGCGGATATGTTCAAGCAGGTATGTGTTGAGGGAGGCATAGAGTTGCGTCTGTTGGGCAAATGCTTCCGTTAAGCGTTTGAGCGTACCGCCCGCCGGTTTGTCGCCCTCTGCGTTCAAAGACAATTTCACAGGCAGCCCCGCCCATTCTGCCTTGGCTTCGAAATTTTCCATAAATGTGTTTAATCTGAATGTTGCCAGCGGATGGGTAAACAAAACGGGATTCAGATATTCACGGCGTAGGTTTTCCAATTCTTGATTGTGTGCATCGCTTTCGAGCGCTTCAACTAAAAGTATATGGCTCAACCACTCGCCTCCGAATGGCTCCCAATCCATGGCTAACTTACTTCGGATACGGTACACAGTCAGTGGCTTGAGTGTTTGAAATGAACAGTTTTTAAAGGGGTTGTTTGCATCGTCTTCCGCCCAGGTCAGCTTGTACACGGGCTGATCCATGAATGTACCGCTTTTAACATGGACATAGCCTAAAATTGGGCAGCTTTTGCCTTGGAATTGTTTTTTGCCGCCGCCTATGGCTGCGTTAATCCTGAATGTTCCTATTTCAGGGTCGAAATCGGAAGTCAAAACCAGCATTTCTTCCGATTCGTTGGCGAATAAGTCTGCATAAACCGCCGTATTCAAATTCAAAGCCGCCAAACGCGCGCGCTCTTGTTCATCTTCGGCAGAAGGACCGATACCCAAAAAACGCAGCAGACGCGTCAGTATGCCTTCGCGTTTGACGCGGCCCGGTTCGTTGAAAGAAGCCATCATAAAATCCTTTTAAAATGTGAACATCAATTGGCGGTATACCTGAAAAAGGGTGGATATGCAAATGGCGACAAAGGAATATGGTTCAACCGCCCGATCAGTTCCACGCCGATTTATTGTCAGCACTATATAATCCGCAGTATTTCCAACAGGTCGTCTGAAAACCCCGATTCCAATCCGGTAAACACCATGCAAGACATCAAACCCCTGCTCGTTTTCGCCGCCGTCCTCGAACACGGCAGCATGAACGCCGCCGCTGCCGCGCTGGGCATGACTCCGTCTGCCGTCAGCCAGCACATCAACCGCCTCGAAGCCCTGCACGGCATCAAGCTGTTAAACCGCAGCACGCGCAGCCTTTCGCCTACCGACGGCGGCAGAGCCTTGGGCGAATACTGCCGCCGCCTCGCCGCCACCCTTGCCGATACGCGTACCGTTATCGACAACCTCAAAACCGAACCCGTCGGCGAATTGCGTATTTCCCTGACTTCCACCGTCATCGAGTCCCGCGCTTTTCAGACGGCGTTTTCAAGATTGCAAACCGAGTTTCCCAAAATCCGCCCCGTCCTCAATTTCAGCGATACTTTGGACGACCTGCAACACAGCCAAACCGACATCGCCATACGCGGCGGCGACCGCGCTTTGGACGATCCCAATTTGGTTGCGCGTCATCTCGTTACCTGGCCGTACACCATTTGCGCCGCGCCCGATTATCTCGACCGCCATCCGCCCATCACCCATCCCTCGCAGCTTCACGCCCACCGCTGGCTGCACTTCCTGCCCGTCCGCACAACCTTGCAACACGGCGGCGAAAGCTATTTTCTCGACGTCGCCGACAGCATCGCCTGCACGCATCTTGCTGCCGTCCGCAGCCTGACTGAACGCGGCTTCGGTTTGTCTTTGCAAGTGGGCGGCGAAGTTCGGGAAAAAATCGCCCAAGGTCGTCTGAAAACCGTTTTGCCCGAATGGACGCTGCCGCCGGTCAGCCTTTATTTGGTTACGCCTTATCGCGTCCAGTCCGCCAAAACCGAAGCCGCCGTCCGCATCTTCACGGAAAGTTTCGCCAAGGAGGCAGAGGCATGAGCGCGGAAAATTGGCGCGTTTACCTGATTTTGTGTGAGAACGGCGCGTTTTATTGCGGCATCAGCAACCGCCCGCAAGAGCGGTTCGCCGCCCACCTCGCCGGCAAAGGCGCAAAATACACGCGGCTGAACAAACCGACGGCGATGCGTATCGTTTCAGACGACCTCTCCAAAAGCGAGGCGCTGAAACGGGAAATCGCCATCAAAAAACTGACGGTAGGGAAGAAGCGGGAATTGTGGGAAGCGGCGGCGGGAAATGCGGTTGCTTTAGAATAGCGGGTTTTGCCGCAAAATAGGCTTATGTCGGTAAGGGAAGAAACTTCTGCGGATGAGTAGGTAAAAATTCATATTGGATGTTATCATTCTTCATATCTTAAAGGGCTTGAGCCAAAATGAATGGGTATTTAAGGAAAGATATGATTTTTTCTCAACTCAACCGCGCAATCTTATTCGTATTTTCACTCACGGCTTTGGCGGCTTGCGGCGTCGGACCGGCAGCTTCCCAAGAAACACTTGTTGATCAAAACAGCAAAAAAGAGCCTGCCGTATCGTCCCAAAAAACCGACAAGGATAAGTGCTACATCAATTATCCTAAGGAACAGAAGCATTTGGCAGAGGCGGAATGTTTAACCTTGCCTATTTCATCTAAAACCTGGTTTCAATCCTACCCGAGACTGTCAAATGGCTTTCTGGATTTGAATCAGATTAAGGCGCCAAAGGATGTTAAAGAATATATATATCCAGTTTCAATGGGCACTGTTATCCCTGAGCATGCAAGAGTTTTGGGTGTGATTCCCTATAATGATTCATTTGCATGGCTTGTTGTTGCCACTAATAGGGAGTCGGAATAATCTGAAGAAAATAGCATTGTTGAACAAAAATATGATATTTATCCGGTCAATAGAAAGGATGGAAGCATAGTTCAAGACCATACCGGTCTTCCAACTTTAGGCTCGATAGATGTGATATATGAATCATTCTATGACAATAAAAAATTGTTGCGCCCGCCCTTCAATTTTAAAAAAATAGATGGAATACTGAGTTACCATGTAGAAGATACTTTGTCCTTGAAGCCGCAAGGAAAGTGTGTGATGGAATTTGAACTTGGCAAAGAGTTTGTATTGAAAACAGATAGGGTCTGCTATGAATTTCATCAGGGTAAAAAATCCATATCTTCTAAGGATAAGACGGTTTGGAAGCTAAATCCGGAAAGTATGAAATTTGAAGATCAAGAAATTTCTTCAGAAAATTAAAAGCCGTATCGCATTAATATTTTGGATTGATTGGAATTTGCCTCAAATCGGATAAGTTTTTAAGCAGCATGAAACTGAAAATACGCGGATGGCGGGTGTGCAGTGCCTGCGCCGCTGATTGACTTGGAATGATTGAACCACCCTGAGAGGTCGTCTGAAAACGGGTATTCAACGGATGGGAAATAGGAATTTCCGTTGAAGTCGATATTTCAGACGACCTTGATAAATACCAGGTTCTAATTTAGATTTTATATATTAATTTAAAAAAATGTTATTTTATAATTCGAGGGTGGATGGGTTGTTAATCCTTATCATGCCCAATAGTTTGAAAGAAATATGGTTCTTCAAATTGGCAAGGTTCGTTGCCACATACATAAATTTCTTTTAAATAGCTATTTCGCTTTAAAATGGCATCTGTAGCACATTGCAAATATTCAAATATCCCCTCTCTCCCAACCTCTTTCTCTGGCAATATCAAGCATTCATCAAATTTGTTTTTATTCCATTGCCTTTGTTGATGAATTAAATAATTTCTTATATTTACATTTTTCTGCTTTTGAGCAATTGAATAATTATTATTTAATTCTTTCTGTGCCAATAGATATGACTTGGAAAAACATACAAGAATATCCTCTTGTACTATGCTGTTTACATTACATGGTTTGTTTAATGCATCTTTATCAATAACTGTTTCAGGTAAATCTCCAAGTGTAAAAGTTGGGGCGAGGCAAATTGTAATAAATAAAGCTCTATTATTTAAAGCGATCACAACGCAATCCTTCCTTCAATATATATAGTGGCAAACAGTTATTTAAAATATTTGGTTTCCATCTAAGCCTACACTTACTAAAATGGGTTAACAATACAATTATAGTGGATTAACTTTAAACCAGTACGG
>NZ_KV800922.1:22366-39358 GCF_001810355.1 Neisseria sp. HMSC074B07
GCCTTGTCCTGATTTAAAGTTAATCCACTATAAGAGCGGGCATGGATGGTTTGGATATGGAAAAGGTCGTCTGAAAACTGGTTTTCAGACGACCTTTTGACTTTTTAGCCGATTTTAAGGCTGATAGCTGGGTTTCATGCCGTTGGGCAGGAGTTGCCAGACGTAGCCTGTGGTTTTCATTTTGCCGGCAACCTCGCCTGCTTCGTCGCCGTAGCCCCAGAAGTAGTCCACGCGGACGGCGCCTTTGATGGCGCTGCCGGTGTCTTGCGCCATGATGAGGCGGTTGAGGGCTTTTTTGGTGGTCGGATGGGCGGTGGCGACAAACAGCGGCGCGCCTAAGGTGATGTAGTGGCGGTCGATGGCGCCTGCGTATTCACCCAAGAGCGGGGTGCCCAATGCGCCGACCGGTCCGGCTTCGCTGCTGCCGGTCAGTTCGCGGAAGAAGACGTAGCTGGGGTTTTGTCCCAAGACTTCGGCGAGGCGGCCGGGGTTTTGCTTCATGTAGGCTTTGATGCCCTGCATGCTGGTTTGTGCAAGGGGGAGGTAGCCTTTGTCCGCCATGTAGCGTCCGATGGAGACGTAGGGATGTTCGTTTTTGTCGGCGAATCCGACGCGGATGTATTTGCCGGACGGGGTTTTCAGACGACCCGAACCTTGGATGTGCATGAAGAAGAGTTCGACGGGGTCTTCTGCGTAACCGAGGATGGGGGCTTTGCCGTTGAGCGCGCCGCCGTTGATTTGGTTGCGGGTGTAATAAGGAACGAAGCGGCTGCCTTCAAATCTGCCTTTGAGGGCGGTGCTGCGGGCGGTAATGGGGAATTGGGACAGGTCGGCGGTGTGTGTGCCGCTGTTGTCGATGACGCCGCTGTTGGCACCGGTTTGGCGGATGCGGACGGTGGCTTTGCTGCCTCTCAAATTGGCGGACAGTGGGACGGAAACGAAGTCGTTGGGGATGCCGTAGATGGGGAAGCGGGCTTTGCTTGTGGCTTTGTCATCGCCGAGCAGGACGGGTTCGTAGTAGCCGGTGATGGTGCCGGCGGGGTTGCCGTTGTTGCTGACCTGCCAAGGGGTGAAATAGCGTTCGAAGAAATGTTTGGCTTGGAAATGGTGGAGGGGTGTCTGCATGGCTTGGGCGCAGACATCTTGCCAGCCTGCGCGGTTTTTGAGTTTCTCGCAGCCTAAGCGGAAGGATTGGAGGCTTTTGACGAAGTGTTGGGTACTCCAATGCGGCAGTTCTTGGTGGGACACGACGGTGTAGGTCGCGCCGCCGCCGCTGACGGTGGTGCCGGCGGGGTCGGGTGTGCCGGTGGGGCGGTCCGGGCCTTTGACGGTGGTGGTGTCGACTTCAGGAAGGTTTTTGATGCGTTTGCTCGGGCAGGCGGAGAGGACGGCTGCGGCGATGGTGAGGAGTGTGATGCGGTATAGGTGTTTTTTCATAATGCTGTCTTAAAGGTCGTCTGAAATCTGCCGCCGGATAGGGGGAAACGTATCAAGCGGCTGCGCCGACTTGCTTGGGATGTACTCAGAAAATCGGTTTGCATCGGATGGACAGATTTGCAGACGGGATATTTGGTCCGTTTATTCAAGAGCTTGGGATTTTAACACAGTTTGCCTGCCTGCTTCGGCGGTATGAAAAAGGTCGTCTGAAAACCTTGTATATCGGTTTTCAGACGACCTTTACCGTATCTTGAAGCCAATCTTATTTCTGATTGTCTTCGATGATTTTTTTGAGGTGTGGCATGGGGCTGTATCCGCTTTGGCTGCGGCCGTTCGGGAAGACGAGGGTAGGTGTGCCGTTGAAGCCGAATTGTTCGCCCAAAGAAGTGGTTTCGGCAACGGGATTGTCGCAATTGGCTTTGCCGCTCGGGAATTGGCCTTTGCGCATCCAGTCGGTCCAGGCTTGGGTCGGGTTGGGCTGGCACCACAAAATTTCGGCTTTACGCGCGGCATCGGGGTGCAGGCTTGGAATCGGCATCATGAAGTTGTAAATCGTGATGTCGGTCATTTTTTCAAACTCGTGTTCCAAGCGTTTGCAGTATGGGCAGTCGGGGTCGGAGAAGACGGCGACTTTCAGCTTGCCGTTGCCGCGCACTTCTTTGATGGCTTTGTCCAAAGGCAGGGAGGCGAAGTCGATTTTGTTCAAATCGGCGGCGCGTTCGTCGGTCAGGCTTTTGCGCGTGTTGACGTCGATGAGGTCGCCGACGAACATATAGTCGCCTTTGGCATCGGTGTAAATGATTTGTTTGCCGCTGACAACGACTTCATAAATACCTTGGATGGGGGTTTCGCTGACGCTGATGACTTTCAGCCCTTGGGATTCGTAAATTTTTTCGAGGCGGGCTTTCAAGGCTTCGCCGACTTTGCCTTGTGCGGGTGTGGCGGGCTTGGCAGCGGATGAAGAGGGCGCTGCATTTGCCTGTGAAACGGGCGTTTGCCCGCATGCGGTCAGAGAGATCAGAGCGATGGGGGCTAAGATTTTGATTAATTTGGTTTTCATTTTTAAGTATAAGCGTGTGTCAAGAAAACTCCATTGTATCAAACCTCTGTCATGCCTGCATTGTGTTGAGGCTCAATTTATCGTCTGAAAATAGCTTTCGGCTGTTAAAATACGCAAAAAAATGATTTGCTTGCCTGTATGATCTACCACCGCATCGCCGTAAACGTGCCGCTTTCAGACGGCCTTTTGACTTATTCCCATTCCGAGCCGCTGCCGCAGGGAACGCGGGTGCTTGTGCCTTTCCGCAACAAGACCGTGGTCGGGATTGTGTGGGAAACGGATATTGCGCCCGATATGGATGCGGCGCGGATTTTGGGCGTTCAGACGACCTTTTCGGACGAGCCGCCGCTGCCCGAAAGTTGGCGTGATTTGTTGGCGTTTACGTCGCGTTATTACCACTATCCGACGGGGCAGGCGGTGTTTGCCGCGCTGCCGCAGGGTTTGAAGGAAACGCGCGCGGTGGAAATGCCGCAGCCACCGTTGTTTTACGCGCTGAACGAAGCGGGCAGGGCGCAAACGCCGCCGCCGGCGCGGTTCAACAAAAAAGCGGCTTTGTGGGATGCGCTGCTGTCGTGCGGGATGACGATGGCGGGGTTAAAGCAGGTAAACGCGCAGGCGGCGAAATTGATTGAGGATTGGGCGGAGCAAGGTTGGATTGAAACGACGGAAGCGGCGAAACCCGTTTTAAGGTCGTCTGAATTTCAGCTCAACGCCAACCAGCAACAGGCTTCCGATGAAATTCAGACGGCCTTCGGCAGCTTTCAGCCGTTTCTGCTGTACGGCATCACCGGCAGCGGCAAGACCGAGGTGTATTTTGATGCGATGGCGAAAGTGTTGGCGCAGGGGCGGCAGGTGTTGTTTCTGTTGCCCGAAATCAACCTCACGCCGCAGCTTTTAAAGCGGGTGGAAAACCGTTTTGCCGATGTACCGACCGCCGTGTTGCACAGCCAGATGGCGGCAGGCAGGCGCACGCAGGATTATCTGCGCGCGATGTTGGGGCAGGCGAAGCTAGTGATCGGCACGCGGCTGGCGGTGTTCACGCCCTTGCCTGATGTCGGGCTGATTGTGGTCGATGAGGAACACGACGGCTCGTTCAAACAAGACAACGAATTGCGCTACCACGCCCGCGATTTGGCGGTGTGGCGGGCGAAGCAGAGCGGCAGCCCCGTTGTGTTGGGCAGCGCCACGCCCAGCCTGGAGAGCTGGCACAAGGCGCAAAGCGGCGCGTACCGCCTGCTGCAACTGACCGAGCGCGCCCATACCGCTGCGCAACTGCCGCAAGTGGATATCCTCAACGTAGGTCGTCTGAAACTCGACAACGGCTTCTCGCCGCAAGCCTTGCAGCTTTTGAAACAGAATTTTGAGGCGGGCGGCATGTCGTTGGTGTACCTCAACCGGCGCGGTTTCGCGCCCGCGCTGTTTTGCGGCGACTGCGGCCATACCTTCGGCTGTCCGAACTGCTCCGCCAAAATGGTGCTGCACCAACGCGCCCGCCAACTGCGCTGCCACCACTGCGACCACCGCGAACCCATCCCGTTCAAATGCCCTGACTGCGGCAACCAAGACCTGACCGCCGTCGGCCACGGCACGCAGCGCGTCGAAGAAACCCTGCGCGCCTTCCTGCCCAAGGCCGCCGTCGTCCGTGTCGACAGGGACAGCACCGCGCACAAAAACGACTGGGCTGATTTGTACCGCCGCATCGCCGACAATGAAATCGACATTTTGGTCGGCACGCAGATGCTCGCCAAAGGTCATGATTTCGCGCGGCTCAACCTCGTTATCGTGTTGAACGCCGACGGCAGCCTGTATAGCGCGGATTTCCGCGCGCCGGAAAGGCTGTTTGCCGAGCTGATGCAAGTGTCCGGCAGGGCGGGGCGCGCCGACAAACCGGGCAAAGTATTGATACAAACCCAACTGCCCGAACATCCCGTCTTCGCCGCCGTCAAAGCGCAGGACTACGCCGTGTTTGCCGAAAACGAATTGAACGAGCGGCAAATGTTCGCCATGCCGCCTTTCGGTTTCCAGACCGCCGTCCGCGCCGACGCGCCGCGCGTTGCCGATGCGATGGAATTTCTCAACGCCGCCAAAGAAACCCTCGCCCCGCTTTTACCCGAAAGCGTCTCCCAGTTCGGCGCCGCCCCCATGCTGATGGTGCGCCTTGCCGAACGCGAACGCGCGCAAATCTTCCTCGAATCGACATCCCGACAGGATTTACACCGCGCCGTGAGTTTGTGGGTGCAGGTGTTGCAGCAAAACCGCGACGGCAAAATCAGATGGTCGGTGGATGTGGACGCGCAGGAAGCGTAAGCGGAATAGGGAAGGGGTCGTCTGAAAAAGCGGAAGAGGCATTTTCAGACGACCTTTTTGTTTATAGTGGATTAACTTTAAACCAGTACGGCGTTGCCTCGCCTTGGCTCAAAGAGACATTCTCTAAGGTGCTGAAGCACCAAGTGAATCGGTTTCTGTACTGTCTCTGTACTGTCTGCGGCTTCGTCGCCTTGTCCTGATTTAGTTAAGCCACTATAGTAACGTCTTGATGGTTTGTGAAAAGCAGCAAGGTTAGGATGAGCGGGGTTAAAAACATTTGGGCCTTCGCAAAAGCCCTACGATAAAATACGCGGCATGAAAGTCTGATGCTGCGCCGCTGTTTGCAGTTCAGGCTTTGCCGACATATCGCCCATTTTGAGTTCCATACGGAGTTTGCATGTATATAGGACGCTTCGCCCCCAGCCCCACCGGTTTGCTGCACATAGGCTCGCTGCTGACCGCTTTGGCTTCTTATGCCGATGCGCGTGCCAACGGCGGCAAGTGGCTGGTGCGTATGGAAGACTTGGATCCGCCCAGGGAAATGGCGGGCGCCGCCGCGCATATTTTGCACACATTGGAAGCGTTCGGCTTTGAATGGGACGGCGAAGTCGCCTACCAAAGCCGACGGAACGGGCTGTATCAAGAGGCATTGGGTCGTCTGAAAAGTGAGGGGCTGGTATATCCTTGTTATTGCAGCCGTAAAGACTGGCAGGCGGCGGCAACGGCGGGGGCGGACGGATTTGTGTACAACGGGCGTTGCCGCGTTCCGGCGCAAAGGCCTGAAGCGAATGGGAAAACGCCTGCTTGGCGGATTGCCGTTCCCGACAGGACGATCGGTTTTCAGGATGAAATTGTCGGCTATTACGCCCAAAATCTGGCACACGATATCGGCGATTTCGTCCTTCTGCGTGCGGACGGTTTTTGGGCGTATCAACTTGCCGTAGTCGCGGACGATGCCGAACAAGGAATCACGCATATCGTGCGCGGTCAGGATTTGCTGGTGTCTACGCCGCGTCAGATTTATTTGCAGCAATGTCTCGGCGCAAACATGCCGCATTACGCGCACCTGCCTTTGCTGGTGAATTCGCAGGGGCAGAAATGGTCCAAACAAACGCTTGCTCCCGCTTTGGATTTGAACCGGCGCGAAGCGCTTTTGCGGCAAGTGATGCGTTACCTCAATCTTCCCGACGCACCCGAAGTCGACCGACCCGAGGAATTGTTGGCGTGGGCGGTTTTACATTGGGAGATACGGGCGATACCGGTTAATGACATAGTCACGGAGTAAATTTGCAACAAATTACTTGAGGTATTACTTAAATTTTTTAATTTTTGTAAGTAATCGCTTGTTTTTTGGATAAAGTTAACAGAATTAAGGTATATTCCTAAACACCTCAAGACCACTTTCATTTCAGATGAATGTTTGGCCTGTCTGCCAAAACGGCAGAAAGAGGCAACCGTATGAGAAAAATGTTTCAACATACCGAAAACACGCGGGAACGTTGTGTATTGATTTAAAATTCACATTCGTATTTAAAATAACAAAGAAAAAAAGATTATGTTAAGTGCCATTATTGTTGAAGACGAAGTGCTGGCAGCAGAGCGTTTACGGGTCTTACTTGAAGAATGCAATGTCGTCTTGCTTAATGTATTCCACCATGCCCAGCCGGCATTGGATTGGTTGAGCATACATGAAGCAGATATCGTATTCGCCGATATCGGCCTGCCTGAAATCAACGGTTTGGAGTTTGTCGAGCGCATCAAGCGCGGTGCCAAACGCCAGCCCGAAATTATTTTCACCACCGCCTATGAAGAACACGCCCTGCGTGCCTTCGAATTGGCTGCCGCCGACTACCTGCTCAAGCCCATCAGAATGACCCGTCTGCAAGCGGCGCTTGACCGCGTCGGCGAGAAATACCGCGAAAAAGCCGACGATTTCACCCATTTCACCGTCTTCAGCCGTGATCTGATGATTGAAATCCCATGGCAGCAGGCGCGTTACTTATTGGCGGAACATAAAACCGTATTCCTGATTACCGGCGACGGGCAGCGATACGAATTGCCCAAAACGCTGGTTTCTTGGGAAGAGCTGCTCGGAGACAAAGTAATCCGCATCCACCGCAACGCCATCGTGTTCCGACACACCTTAGACTGCCTTATCCGCTTGGATGAAGAGGAAGACGAGAGCAATGCCATTTGGGGCGCGAAGGTCTTGGACGTACCCAAACCGCTTCCCGTCAGCCGCCGCCAATTGGCAACCCTGCGCAAGATTCTGAAAAAACAAATCTGATGGCGGCTTTGCCGCATCATCAACAAAGCCCTGCCTTTTGGCAGGGCTTTTGTTTTTCAGACGACCCCTTGTCGTGAACCGACACGGTAGTCGTAACAAGGCGGCAGAGTAGCGGATGGATAAGATTAGGATAAGGCGGGACAACACGTTATCCCGTTTTCCGAACCTTATCGCGATACGCCGTCATTCGCCGTTTTATCATGATCCCGCACGATTTTGTCGTATACGGCCTCGGGCAGGTAGCGGCGTATCATGTCGCGCCAGCCGTCGGGACCGACCAAGCCTTTGACCATGGTGGAAGATACCTCGGCGATTTCGCGCGGCGGCATCAGGAAGACCGTCGAAATTTCGGGTGCAAGGTCGCTGTTGATATAGCGCATGGAGCGTTCGTATTCGTAGTCGGCGGCAGAACGGATGCCGCGAACGATAAATCCCGCGCCGATTTCGCGCGCGTAGCGGACAAGGAAGCGGTTTTCAAATACGCAGATGCGAACGTTGGGGAAGTCGCCCGTAATCGCTTCGAGCATGGCGCGGCGTTCGTCTATGGTGTAGGTGTTGCGTTTTTCAGGGTTGATGCCGATGGCGACGACGAGTTCGTCAAAAAGCGCCTGCGCTTCTTTTATCATCCAAAGATGACCGAGCGTCGGCGGGTCGAAACTGCCTGCGTAAACAGCGCGGCGCGGGGGAATCGTTTTCATGGAAAGTAGAGTGAGTGATGGCAGCCGTCAGCATAGCGGGCGGGGGCGGGAATGTCAAAAAGGTCGTCTGAAATACACAATCAGTCCGTATTGGGGCGAAACCGGGTTTTCAGACGACCCATTCATTAAAACATGATTGATATGAAATCAAGCGCATGAAGATTTGCTTCAGGCGGTTTAAAGCAATAACGCGGCGACACCGGATAGCCTTCCTTTACTTCGAAATCCTTTAATAGCATAATAAATAGAAATTATTATCAAAATTTATCCGTATTAGGCAAATGGGCGAAAGTGCATTTGTATAGTGGATTAAATTTAAATCAGGACAAGGCGAGGCAACGCCGTACTGGTTTAAAGTTAAGCCACCATATTTCAGACGGATTCGATATGGAGATTGGAAAATGGAACTGAAAAGACGTGATTTCTTAAAAATGACCGCCGCACTGGCTGCGGCAGGGGTTTCGCCTTCGCTGTTGGCGGCGGGGAAAGAGCAATTTACCATTTACGGCGCGCCGGCGATGCCCAGCGTAACCATTGCCGTAGCGGCGTTGCAAGGCAAGCTGGCGAAGCAGGCGGATGTGTCGCTCAAGGTTTGGCGTTCGCCCGACCAACTGCGTGCAGGCGTGGCGAGCGGGCAATTTAAAGTGATGATGAGTCCGAGCAATGTCGGCGTAAACCTGCGCAACCAAGGGCAGAAAGTCGGCATGGTGAATATTTTGACCAACGGCATCACGCAGTTGGTCTGCAAAGGCAGCGCGATTGCCTCGCCGCAGGATTTGGTCGGCAAAAAAATCCTCGTGCCGTTTAAAAACGACATGCCCGACATCGTGCTGCAAGCCTTGTTGAAAAAACTGAAAATCGACGCGCACAAAGTCGGCATCACTTACACCGCCACGCCGCCCGAAGCGGTGGGACTGTTTTTGAGCAAGGACTACCACGCCGCCATCCTGCCCGAACCGATGGCGAGCGCGGGTATGCTCAAAGGCAAAACCATGGGCGTAAACGTCGTGCGCGGCTTTGATTTGGTGAAGGCATGGGGGCAGGCGTTTGACACCAAACCGCTGATTCCGATGGCGGGCATCATCGCTAACGAAGAATATTTCCACGCGCACAAGGCGCAGTTCGACATCTTCCATCAGGATTTGAAAAACGCGCTCAACTGGATACTCGCCAACCGCCAAAGCGCGGCAAAAATCGGCAAAAACTACCTCCCCGCCCCCGAACCCGCCCTAGTCATGGGCTTGGACGGCGCGCGGCTGGCGGTAACCAAAGGCAGTGAAGTGAAGAACGAGATTTTGAAGTTTTACGAAATCCTGATGCAGTTCAACCCGAAACTTCTGGGCGGCAAGCTGCCGGATAACGGATTCTTCTTGGCTTAAAAGGAGGGAGAGGTCGTCTGAAAAGGGGTTGTATTGGGGAATCCAATATACCCTTTTCAGACGACCTATCAGATAATAGTTAGAACAGTACACAAAAAGCCGTCGGATTGTCTGAAATGTTGGGTCATAACCCAACCTACGTATGCTTTGGTAAATAAAAAGGTAATAAACATGGATGAAACTAATAAACATTATTCCGCATTAACAATTGATACTTCAATCTTTAAACAAAATGGATTGAAATTAAAGAAAGGATTATTAGCAGAATTACATCAATTTAAAGATAATCCAATAAAATTAATTTTAAGTGATATTGTCTATCGCGAGCTCAAATCTCACCTCGATAAGAAGGAAAAAGAGACAAAAAGTAAAATTGAATCAGCTTTAAATGATACGTCTGATTATCTAAATTGTTGTATAGATGATATGGAGAAAATAAAATCACTTATTAAGATAAATTATGAAATAGAGAATATACCTAACTTAATATTGGAAGAATTTATAAGAAAATGTGGAATTGAACTTGTTAAAGGGGAAGAATATTGCGAGATAAAATCTTTAATTGATATGTATTTCCTACATTGTGCCCCTTTTAAAGAATTAGGTAATAAAAAGAATGAGTTTCCAGATGCTATTGCTCTATTATCATTACAGTCTTGGGCGGAAGAAAATAATGAAAATCTGTTAGCTGTTAGTCTAGATAATGATTGGAAGAATTTTGCACAAGGTAAAGATAATATTGAAGTTATTGATGACCTAGCAAAAGCAATGGACATTTTAAACAAACAGACTAATGAAGCTTTGGATTCTATAATTTATGAAATAGAATTGGATTTAAGAAAAAACCAAAATAGTAGAATTTTTGGAAGTATGTATTCTGCCATTGAAGATAGTATAAGTATTTCTGAAATTTATGCTGTATCACCATTTAAATACTATATTGATGATGAACAATTAAGCTTAAAAGATATTTATATATTAACAGAGGAAGATGAAAAAAGATTAAGAATATATATTATTGATTACGGTTCGGATAAAATTACTATCAGTATTCCCTGTGAAGTTATTTGTGAGGTTGAGGCAGCTTTTAATTTTTCACTTTGGGATTCAATTGATAAAGAAGATGTATCATTCGGTGGAACAAGAAAAATAGTAGAAATATCATATAAAACTGATGTTTTAGTTAATTTATATGGAAACTTCCTAGATGGATTACAGAATATGGATATTGATGAGATAGAAGTTACTCATGACTCAGTATTCGTTGATATGGGAGAGATTTCTCCTTTTGACGATGAAGATTATGGCGATGAATATTATTGAGTTATTTACTACTATATGCAGTAGCCTATAGAAATCCCAAACCAAGGTCGTCTGAAAATAATATTTGGGAAAACCAAACCGTTTCGTTGGATTGCGGCGTTCCGTCTAACCCAATCAACCATTTTTCAGACGACCTACTGTCCCCAGACCATCCCCATCAACCAACACACAAACCATGATTAAAACCGACAAAATCCGCAAACCGCAGCCTGCGGTGTTTTACATCATCGACTACCTTTGGAGCGGCTTTGCCGGTCTGAGCGTGGCGATGGTGGTGGTGGCGTTGTGGGCGTGGGGCAGCGCTGTGTTCGGTGAGTTTATGCTGCCTGCGCCGGTGGAGGTGTTTCAAAAGTCGTTTGATTTATTGAAACATTTTCAGGAAAACGAAATCGGGATTTCGCTGTGGCGGTCGGTGGTGGGTATTTCGGTTGCACTGGTAGCGGGATTGGCGGCGGGGCTGGTGGCGGGCAGTTTTAAGACGGCGATGGCGTTGCTCAAGCCTGTGATTACGGTTTTGTTGGCGATGCCGCCGATTATTTGGGTGGTGATGGCGTTGTTTTGGTTCGGTTTCGGCAATCCGAGCGTGTTGTTTACCATCATTGTGTTGGTTGCGCCGCTGACGTTTGCGAGTGCGGCGGTCGGGATGGCGAGCGTGAACAAGCAGCATGAGGAGTTGTTTGACGCTTATAAATTAGGCCGTCTGAAAAAAATCCGTTATCTGTATATCCCGCATCTGACGGGCTATGTGATTTCCAGCATCGGCGTGGCGGTGGCGATGGGGGTGAAGGTGGTGATTATGGCGGAACTCTTGGGTGCGAGCGAAGGCGTGGGCGCGCTGATTGCGGATGCGAGGGCGATGCTGGAGACTTCGACGGTGATGGCTTATGTGGTGTTGGTCATCGTGTTTGTGTCGCTGTTTGAATACCTGATTACCAAGCCTTTGGAAATTTTGTTTATGCCGTGGAGGAGATGATGCTCTGTCTTGAAAACGTGCGTTTTGAAATTCTCCGCGACCCCATCGTGCGCGATTTCAGTTTGAACCTGCAACATGGCGAAGTGAAAGCCTTGTTCGGGCCGAGCGGCTGTGGCAAGACGACGGTTTTGCGTTTGATTGCGGGCTTGGAAACGCCGAAATCGGGCACGATACGCAATACTTTCCGCAAAACGGGTTTTCTGTTTCAGGAAAACCGCCTGCCGGGAAACTTGACCGCGATGCAGAATATCGCTATTTTTATGGACAAACCCGATGAAGGCGAAATCATCGCGCTGGCGGCGAAAGTCGGGCTGACTGCGGGCGATTTGAACAAATATCCGACCGAATTGTCCGGCGGCATGGCGAAACGGGTAGCATTTTTGCGCCTGCTGCTGTGCGGCTGCGACCTTGCCTTGCTGGACGAGCCGTTCGTCGGTTTGGACCGCGATTTGCGCGATATTTTGGTCGCCATGCTGGTGGAAAAAATCGAGCGGCAGGGCATGGCGTGTATGCTGGTAACGCACGACCGCTTCGAAGCCGCACGCCTGAGCCATGAAATCATGCTGCTTTCCACTAAGGGCATGAACGTGCAAAACGTGATTACCCTGCCTACGCCGCTGTCCGAACGCGATTCGGCTTTTGAAGAAGCCGTGGTGGCAAGAGAGTTTCAGGGGATTCATTATTATGAGTGATAGGAATTTAAATTTCTGACAAACCTTGCGGTTCGTTGCCCTCTCCCTAACCCTCTCCCTAACCCTCTCCCTAACCCTCTCCCACGGGGAAAGGGGATCAGGTTTCTCAAAATCAGAGAGCCGTAGAATTGGGAATCAGATGTCAGGTAAACCTGAAAATGTTCAGGCTCGACAGCCCAATTCCCTCTCCCCGTGGGAGATGGCTAGGGAGAGGGTAAGCAAGCCGCAGGCTTGCCTCTTTAGCGAAAGATACGAATCTGTTATCCGAACGCGATTCGGTTTTTGAAAAAGCCGTGGTGCCAAGGGGGCAGGGGATTCATTATGAGGTGCTTTATGTTTTCGACTGTGATTACTGCTGCTGTTTTATATATTGCTACAGCAGTAGATTTGTTGGTAATACTATTAATATTTTTTGCTAGAGCAAATACTAGAAAAGAATATCGAGATATTTATATCGGACAATATTTAGGTTCTGTAATTTTAATATTAGTTAGTTTATTTCTAGCTTTTGTTTTGCATTATGTTCCGGAAAAATGGGTGTTGGGTTTATTAGGTTTAATACCGATTTACTTAGGTATTAAAGTTGCTATTTACGACGATTGTGAGGGCGAAAAAAGAGCTAAAAAAGAATTGGATGAAAAAGGGTTGTCAAAATTAGTCGGTATTGTTGCTTTGGTTACAGTTGCTAGTTGTGGTGCAGATAATATTGGACTTTTTGTTCCTTACTTTGTGACTTTAGATCTTGTCGACTTATTAGTTACTCTTCTTGTATTTTTAATATTGATTTTTGTTTTAGTATATACAGCACAAAGATTGGCTAATATTTCAGGTATTGGTGAAATTGTAGAGAAGTTTAGTCGTTGGATAATGGCTGTTATTTATATTGGTTTAGGGTTATTTATTATTATTGAAAATAATACAATTCGAACAATAATATCAATAATATGAATGATACGGGCATTTGAATATCTGACGAACCTTGTGGTTCGTTACCCTCTCCCACGGGGCGAGGGGAACAGGTTGCTGAAAATCAGAGAGCGCAGGATTGAAAATCAGATGGCAGGTAAACCTGAAAATGCTCGGGCTCGACAGCCTAATCCCCTCTCCCCGTGGGAGAGGGCTAGGGAGAGGGCAAGCAAGCCGCAGGCTTGCCTCTTTGGCAAAAGATACGGCCCTGTCCGCCCAATAAATCCATATCCGAAAGCATCTTCATGCAGAATCAAGCCAAGTCATGAATAAATTTTTCACCCACCCTATGCGGCCGTTTTTCGTCGGTGCGGCGGTACTTGCCATACTCGGCGCGTTGGTGTTTTTCATCAGCCCCGGCGCCATCGTCCTGCACCGCCAAATCTTCTTAGAACTCATGCTGCCTGCGGCATACGGCGGTTTTCTGACTGCCACCATGCTCGAATGGACGGGCTATAAAGGTCGTCTGAAACCCGTTGCCACCGTCTTGGCGGCGTTGTTGCTTGTTGCATCCGCCCTGCTGCCGTTTGCTCCGCAAACCGCTTCGTTTTTCGTCGCCGGCTATTGGCTGGTGTTGCTGCTGTTCTGCGCTTGGCTGATTTGGCTCGACCGCAATACTAACAACTTTGCCCTGCTAATGCTGCTTGCCGCGTTCACCGTTTTTCAGACGGCCTATGCCGTCAGCGGCGATTTGAACCTGTTGCGCGCGCAAGTGCATCTGAACATGGCGGCGGTCATGTTCGTATCCGTCCGCGTCAGCGTCCTTTTGGGCGCGGAAGCCCTCAAAGAATGCCGTCTGAAAGACCCCGTATTCATCCCCAACGTCGTCTATAAAAACATCGCCATTACCTTCCTGCTGCTGCACGCCGCCGCCGAACTTTGGCTGCCCGCGCAAACCGCCGGTTTTACCGCGCTCGCCGTCGGCTTCATCCTGCTCGCCAAGCTGCGCGAACTGCACCATCACGAACTTCTGCGCAAACACTACGTCCGCACTTATTACCTGCTCCAGCTTTTTGCCGCCGCAGGTTATCTGTGGACAGGCGCGGCGAAATTGCAAAACCTGCCTGCCTCAGCACCCATGCACCTGATTACCCTCGGCGGCATGATGGGCGGCGTGATGATGGTATGGTTGACTGCCGGACTGTGGCACAGCGGCTTTACCAAACTCGACTACCCCAAACTCTGCCGCATCGCCGTCTCCATCCTCTTCGCCGCCGCCGTCTCGCGCGCTGTTTTAATGAACGTGAACCCGATATTCTTCATCACCGTCCCCGCGATTCTGACCGCCGCCGTGTTCGTGCTTTATCTGTTGACGTTCGTACCGATCTTTCGGGCGAATGCGTTTACGGACGATCCGGAGTGAGCGTTTTCGTTTCATTCCCTATTCAATCGCAAGCCCTGTGTCGCCTTAAGTCAAAAGGTCGTCTGAAAATCTCCAATATGGGTTTTCAGACGACCTTTTGTGTTGCTTAAGCGTTAACGCCCGTACATTTCCCACAAACTCTCTTGCAGGCTGAAGGCGGGTTCGCCGTTTTCGGGTTGGGCGCGGGTGTAGCTGCCGTCGGGCTGCATCAGCCAGGCGCGGGTGTTGTCTTGCAGCGCCATTTCGATGCCTTCGTGAATGACGCGGGCTTTGAGTTCGGGCGTGGTAATCGGGGTGGCGACTTCGATGCGGCGGAAGAAGTTGCGTCCCATCCAGTCGGCGCTGGAGATGAAGGTGTCGTCCGCGCCGTTGTTGAGGAAGCAGTACACGCGGGAGTGTTCGAGCTGTCTGCCGATAATGGAGCGGACGCGGATGTTTTCGGACAGGCCTTTGACACCGGGGCGCAGGGTACACATGCCGCGCACGATGAGGTCGATTTGCACACCTGCGCTGCTGGCGCGGTAGAGGGCGTCGATGACGCTCGGCTCAATCAGTGAATTCATTTTGGCGCGGATGCGGGCGGGTTTGCCTACTTTGGCGTGTTGGATTTCGCGCTCGATGCGGTCGATGACCATTTTGTGCAGGGTAAATGGGCTTTGGTAGAGCTTGTTCAGACGACCCGGTTTGCCCAAGCCTGTGATTTCCATAAAGAGGGTGTTCACGTCGGCGGTGATTTGGTCGTCAGCGGTGATGATGCCGAAGTCGGTGTAAATGCGCGAGGTGCCTTGGTGGTAGTTGCCGGTACCGAGGTGGGCGTAGCGTTTGAGCGCACCGTTTTCGCGACGGATGACGAGTGCCATTTTGGCGTGGATTTTGTAGCCGAATACGCCGTAAACGACGTGTGCGCCTGCGTTTTCAAGCTGTTGCGCCCAGTTGACGTTGTTGGCTTCGTCAAAACGCGCCATGAGTTCGACGACGACGGTTACTTGTTTGCCGGCAAGGGCGGCTTTCATCAGGGCGCGGACGAGTTCGGAATTGCTGCCGGTGCGGTAGATGGTCATTTTGACGGCGAGGACGGCGGGGTCGGCGGCGGCTTCGCGTATCATGTGGACGACGGGGTCGAAGGACTGATACGGATGGTGCAGCAGGATGGGCGATTGTTTCGCCAGTTTGAAAATTGAACCGTTCTTGCGCAATGCTTTCAGACGACCTGCTCCGCGTGCGGGAAACTTGAGGTCGGGACGGTCAACCAAATCGGGCACGGCATTAAGACGCACGAGGTTGACCGGGCCTTTGACTTGGTAAAGTTCGGCGGGGGTGAGTTTGAACTGGGCGAGCAGGAAGTCGTGGATGTGGGGCGGGCAGGTGTCGGCGACTTCGAGGCGCACGCCGTCGCCGTATTCACGGTCGTGCAATTCGTTTTGAATGGCGGCGCGCAGGTTTTTGAGGTCTTCTTCATCGACGGTCAGGTCGCTGTCGCGGGTGAGGCGGAACTGGTGGCAGCCTTTGACCGTCATGCCGGGGAAGAGTTTGCCGACGTGGGCGTGCAGGATGGAGGAAAGGAAGACGAAACCGCTGCCGCCTTCGCACAATTCGACGGGCAGGGGAACAACGCGCGGCAGGATGCGCGGGGCTTGTACAATCGCCATGCCGGAGGGGCGGCCGAATGCGTCCGTACCTTCCAATTCGACGGCGAAGTTGAGCGATTTGTTCAGCGGACGCGGGAAGGGGTGCGACGGGTCGAGTCCGATGGGTGTGAGGATGGGCAGCAGCTCGGCGTCGAAATACTGCTCGATCCATTTTTGCTGCCCTTGCGTCCAGTTACGGCGGCGGTAGAAGTGGATACCTTGTTTACTCAATTCGGGCTGTAAAACTTCGTTGAACAGGCGATATTGCTCCTGTATCAATGCTTGTGCCTCGGCGGAGACGACGGCGATGGTTTCAGACGGTGTGGTGCCGTTGTCCAAACGCTCGTGCGGATTCATTTTTTGCGCACGTTTGAGCCACGCCATGCGTACCTCGAAAAATTCGTCGAGGTTGGAAGACACGATGCACAAAAACCGCAAACGTTCCAAAAGCGGCACGTTTTCATCCTGCGCCTGCGCCAAAACGCGGCGATTGAAAGCGAGCAGGCTCAGTTCGCGGCAGAGGATGCGGTTTTGTTCGGGCATGGTGTTCTCCTGAAGCGGGTGGGTCGGACAGTCAATTGGGAAGTATAACGCGTTTCGGACGGGCGGGGCAGTGGTGCTGGATGGGCGGGTGGTTGGCAGGGTGGGAGGTCGTCTGAAAAGGCTGTCGGGGCGTTTTTTGTATGGGGCAAGTGTTTTCAGACGAGGTGTATAAGAATGGTTATTATTTGTGCAAATATTGTTTATTTTTATAGTAAATGGTATCGTTAGCACGATTTTTTAGGGCGAAAGCCGGTCTGAATTTTGCCCGAACTGCCCCTGTCTGTTTTCAGACGACCTTGTTGTAGTGGATTAACTTTAAATCAGGACAAGGCGACG
>NZ_KV800922.1:39458-45147 GCF_001810355.1 Neisseria sp. HMSC074B07
ACGCCGTACCGGTTTAAAGTTAATCCACTATATCGTCTTTACGGCTTTTGTTTTTCCATCTGAATTATTTTTCCCTTATGTCCGTCAAACCTTTATCTTTAAATTTAATCAACTGCTTTGTGCTGGTGGTGCTGTTTGTCGTCAGTCTGTCGGTGGGCGTCGGCAATTTCCGCTGGGCGGATGTGTTTCACTGGACATTGTCTGACAGCACGGAATTGATGCTGGTCAGTCGCCTGCCGCGCACGTTTGCGATTGTGCTGACGGGGGCTTCGATGGCGGTGGCGGGGATGATTATGCAGATTTTGATGCGCAACCGTTTTGTCGAGCCGTCTATGGTGGGCGCGAGTCAGAGCGCGGCGTTGGGTGTGTTGGTGATGACGCTGATGTTTCCGGCTGCCGGGCTGACGGCGAAAATGTCGGTGGCGGCCGTGGCGGCGTTGGCGGGCATGCTGGTGTTTATGATGCTGATACGCCGTTTGCCGCCGACGGCGCAGTTGATGGTGCCGCTGGTGGGGATTATTTTCGGCGGCGTTATCGAGGCGGTGGCGACGTTTATCGCGTATGAGTTTGAGATGATGCAGATGTTAAGCGTGTGGCAGCAGGGCGATTTTTCGGGCGTGCTGTTGGGGCGTTACGAATTGTTGTGGCTGACGGGCGGCTTGGCGTTGACGGCGTATTTGATTGCCGACCAGCTGACGATTTTGGGCTTGGGCGAGACGGTGAGCGTGAATCTGGGTCTAAACCGGACGGCGGTGTTGTGGGTCGGCTTGGTGATTGTCGCGCTGATTACGTCGCTGGTGTTGGTAACGGTCGGCAATATTCCGTTTATCGGGCTGGTCGTGCCGAACATCATCAGCCGCCTGATGGGCGACAAGCTGCGCCAAAGCCTGCCTGCGGTGGCTTTGCTCGGCGCGTCGCTGGTGCTTTTGTGCGATATTTTGGGACGCGTGATTGTGTTCCCGTTTGAGATTCCGGTCTCAACCGTGTTCGGTGTGTTGGGTACGGTGTTGTTCTTGTGGATTTTGTTGAGGAAGCCTGCCCATGTCGTCTGAAAACAAGCGTAGCGCGCTTCGCTCGAACAAGGTTGCGTTTATGCAGGGTTCTTCCCGTCCGCTGTGGGCGGCGTTTGTCTTGCTGCTGGCGTGTTGCACCTTGTTCCTGACTTTGAACATCCAAGGCGATTGGGATTTTGTGTTGCAACTGCGGCTGACCAAGCTGGCGGCTTTGCTGCTGGTGGCGTATGCGGTCGGGGTTTCGACCCAGCTTTTCCAAACGTTGACGAACAACCCGATCCTTACGCCTTCGATTTTGGGCTTCGACTCGCTGTATGTGTTTTTGCAAACGCTTTTGCTGTTTGCCTTGGGCGGGGTGGGCTATACGTCGCTGCCGCTGACGGGTAAGTTCGGCTTTGAGCTGATAATGATGATGGGCGGCTCGCTGCTTTTGTTTTACACGCTCATCCGGCAGGGTGGACGCGATTTGTCGCGCATGATTTTGATCGGTGTGATTTTCGGGATTTTGTTCCGCAGCCTCTCTTCGCTGCTGACGCGCATGATTGATCCGGAGGAATTTACGGCGGCGCAGGCGAATATGTTTGCGAACTTCAATACCGTCCACAGCGAGCTTTTGGGCGTGGGCGCGCTGATTCTGCTGGCGAGCGCGGTGGTGGTTTGGCGCGAACGGCATCGTCTGGACGTCCATCTTTTGGGACGCGACCAAACGATTAATTTGGGCATAAACTACACGCGCAATACTTTGTGGCTGCTGCTTTGGATTGCCGCGCTGGTGGCGACGGCGACGGCGGTGGTCGGGCCGGTCAGCTTCTTCGGCCTGCTGGCTGCCGCGCTTGCCAACCATTTTGCCCCGAGCGTGCGCCATAGCGTGCGGCTGCCGATGACGGTGTGCGTCGGCGGCATCCTGCTGGTCGGCGGGCAAACCGTGTTCGAACACCTACTCGGCATGAAGGCGGTGTTGAGCGTAGTGGTTGAATTTGCGGGCGGACTGGTGTTTTTATATTTGGTGCTGAAACGCAAGCGATAGGTCGTCTGAAAACTTTCCCAGCCTGAATTCGAATGGCGTAAACCACTATTTCCAAACGGGATATTTCGTTTTGCACGTCCTTAGATTTGACGGCGTGAATGAAACTAAATATCGGGTTCTTACTCATATTAAGCATCACTATCAAGGTGCGTGCTATGAGTAAAGTGTTGAAATACCGTCCTGATTTGGACGGGATACGGGCATTGGCCGTTTTATCCGTCATCGTATTTCATATCGATCCCCAATGGCTGCCGGGTGGTTTTTTGGGCGTGGATATGTTTTTCGTGTTGTCGGGATATTTGATCACGACCATTATCAGCCGCGAGATTCGCGACGGCAGCTTTTCGTTTCTCGAGTTTTACAAACGCCGCGCCAAACGCATTTTGCCTGTCTTTGCCTGTGTATTGCTTTGCACGACGGTCGTTGCCGCCATTTTCTTTTTGTCTTTCGATTTGCGCCAATACGTCAAATCCGCCGTCTATGCCTTGCTGTTTGCCGCCAACCTGTTCTTTGCCCGCCGCGGCGGTTATTTTGATGCGGATGCGACGGAAAAGCCGTTGCAGCACATTTGGTCGCTGTCGTTGGAAGAACAGTTTTACTTTATTTTCCCCGCGTTGCTGATTTTGTTTTTCCGTATCAGCAAACGGCGCAATGTGCGGACGTTTATCCTTTTGCTGATTGTCATCAGCCTGTTTTCCGCGCTGTTGCCGACTTTGGGTATGGAGGCGTATTTCCTGCCGCATGTGCGCGCTTATGAGCTGCTGGTCGGTTCGCTTTTTGCCTTCATTCCGCCTGCCGAACAAAACGATAAAGCCAGTACGCCGCTATTCGGATGGCTGATGATGGCGGTCATCGCCGCCACGCTGGTGCTGCCCTACGGCGTCCTGCCAGGCGCGGGAAATATCGAACGGCTGCTTTGCTGTCTGGCGGTCGGCGGTTTGATTTATTCGGGCAAATCATTGCAGATGCAGGAAGGCTTCAATACGTCCAAACTGTTGAGCCTCAAGCCGGTGGTGTTTGTCGGGTTGATTTCGTATTCGCTGTATTTGTGGCACTGGGTGGTGTTGGCGCTCATGCGCTACATTTATATGGACGCCCAGCTGCCGCTTGCCGCATCGGCATTGGCTGTCATCATCATGCTGCTGTTGTCGGTATTGTCTTATTATTTTGTGGAAACACCGGCGCGGAAGGCGAAGAATTTTACGACGGCGAAATTCAAATGGAGTATGGCGGCTTATTTCGCGCTGCTGATTCCTGCGGCAACCTACCTGATGACCGCCAAACCTGCCGCGTTTGAAAGCAGTTTGTACAAGGCTGATGAAAGCAAAATTTGCGCGGACACGCTGACCAAAACCGACTGCGCCGTCGGCGCGGCAAACCAAAAACCTGAAGTTTTGGTCATCGGCGATTCGCATGCCGCCCATTTGAGCCCGTTCCTCGACATCGTCGGCAAAAAAGAAGGCTGGTCGGCAGACGTTATCACGTCCAACAGCTGCGCCACCGCGTTCGGATTCGTCCTGCCCGACAGCGACCGCCGCGCCGACCGCTGCAATCCGTATAACAGGTTTATCGAACAAAAAACCAAAGACTATCCTGTCATCATCATTTCGCAACGCTGGTTCCTCCATACCGCCAAACCGGAATTTTTGGAACGGTTCAACACAATGCTGGAGGATTTGGTGAAGGCGGGCAAAAAAGTGTACGTTTTGGCCGATACGCCCATGGACGGGCAGTTGCCGTTGCGGCGTTATTATCTGAGACAAAAGCTCGGTATCGACATCAATTATGTTTCAGAGGATAAAAAAGAAGAAGTCCGCGATTCTGCCAAGTCTGAAGACGAAGTCGAAAAAATCGTGAAGCAGCACCGCGGCGTGCAGTGGGTGGACTTTATGCAGTACATCCCCGCGGACAAATTTATAGACGGGTTGCCGGTGTATTTCGATACCAACCACCTCAACCCGTTCGGTTCAAGTAAAATTGCCGAAATGTTTATCAACGATAAACGCACCCTGTTGAAATAAGCACAAAGGTCGTCTGAAAACAGATTCAGACGACCTCTTTAAAGCAAAAGGATACCGTATGACTCAAGAACACTTTCCCGAATTTTTCGAGCAAGCCCCGACGCTGACCGTCCAAGACGCGCTCGCCGAATTTCTCGGCGCGGCAGAGGAGGGCATCATGCAGTATCGCTACGCCGATGCCGTCCGCCTGTGCGGACACTCCTGCCCCACCGTTGCAGGCGCGTACCTCATGACGCTTAAAGGCCTGAAAGCACTTTACGGCAGCGACCTGCCGCAGCGCGGCGGAATCGAAGCCGCCATGCAGGGCGCGCGCGACGAAGGCACGGTCGGCGTTACCGCATCCGTCGTCCAACTCTTAACCGGCGCCGCTCCCGAAACCGGCTTCGGCGGCGTCGGCCCGCAAGGACGCTTCGCCCGCCGCAACCTGTTGAGTTTCGATGCCGACATCGAAGGCACGCTGACCCTGCGCCGCAAAGACAACGGCAAAACCGTCGCCGTCAGCCTCAACGCCGCCATGCAGCCCTTCGCCCCCGAAATGCGCGACATCATGCCCAAAGCCGTCAGCGGCACCGCCACCGCAGAAGAACTCAAACGCTTCGGCGAACTCTGGCAGGCGCGTGTCAAAGCCTTCTTGATTGATTTGGCAGACAATCCCCAATTCGTCATCGTTCGCGAAATCTGAAGCCCATCCTTTTCAGACGACCTCTCATGTTCGGAGGTCGTCTGAAAACAAATCCACACATCACACCCATCATGATTACCATCCGCAACGTCAGCTTCCACATCGGCGGCAACCCCATCCTCAACAACGTCAGCCTCGACATCCCCGAAGGCGGCATCACCGCGCTCATCGGTCCAAACGGCGCAGGCAAATCCACGCTCCTCTCCTTCATGGCGCGCCTCCGCCCGCTGGAACAGGGCAGCATCAGCTACGCCGGCAAAGATGTTTCGACCACGCCCACCGCCGAGCTGGCAAAAACGCTCTCCATCCTGACCCAAGAAAACAGCGTCATAAGCCGCATTACCGTGCGCGACCTGCTTATGTTCGGGCGTTATCCCTACCACCAAGGCAGACCGACACCCGAAGACCTCGCCATCGTCGAAAACGCACTTTCCGAGTTCAAACTGGACAGCTTTGCCAACCGCTACCTGACCGAACTCTCCGGCGGACAACGCCAACGCGCCATGATTGCCATGGTCTTCTGCCAAAGCACCGATTACGTCCTTTTGGACGAACCGCTCAACAACCTCGATATGTACCACGCCCGCGCCCTCATGCAGCTGCTCCAACGGCTGACCCGCGAACACAAACGCACCACCGTTGTCGTCCTGCACGACATCAACCAAGCCGCCGCCTACGCCGACCACGTCGTCGCCATGAAAAACGGACAAGTCGCCATGACCGGCGCGCCGAACGACATCTTTACCGCTGAAAATATTAAAGATTTGTTTGATATGGATGTGGACGTATTGGACTATCAGGGCAAGAAGCTGGTCATTCATCACGTTTGAGGTGTGGATATGGAAAAGGTCGTCTGAAAAGTTTTCAGACGACCTTTTGTTATATCCATCTTATTTGAGCAGCTAGGCAGATTGAGACCTTTGCAAAAAAGCCCTCCTCCCGACAA
>NZ_KV800923.1:0-17799 GCF_001810355.1 Neisseria sp. HMSC074B07
GTTTGCGGCGGATAAGGGTGTCGATGTGTTGAATGAGCTGCGAATCGAGCTTATAGGGTTTTCGCTTACGCTGTTTGGTCAGCCGGCTTTGCCTTTGGGCTTTATCGGCGCTGTATTGCTGTCCTTGGATGCAGTGCCGCTTGATTTCGCGGCTGATGGTGCTTTTGTGGCGGTTAAGCTGTTTGGCGATTTCGGTGACGGTGCAGTGGCGTGACAGGTATTGTATATGGTATCGTTCGTCTTGGGTCAGTTGTGTGTAGCTCATGGCATCTTGCAGGAAAGGCCGTATGCTACCGCATACTGACCTTTTTCTGTTATGGAAAGTTGCACTTCAAATGCGAATCCGCCGTCGTCTGAAAACTGATTTTCAGACGACCTTGTGTTTTATAGTAAACAAATTTTAATCAAGACGAGGAGGCAACGTCGCTAACCGCACAGATGATACGCAACCGGTCCATTCAATATTTTATACCTGAGAGAATCGTTTTCTTTGAATTATAGTGGATTAACTTTAATCCACTATAAAGCGAGGCAACACCACTCCGATTTAAACTGCATCCACTATAAAAAAGCTGAGTCCTGTCACATACAGAACCCAGCTTTTTATTTAATCCACCAAAGCAGGCTTTTATGAGTGTCCAATATTTTGAAGCTCAGTGTTTTCAGACGACCTCTTTCCTCAGCCGATCAACTGTTTCAACACTTCCGCTTTGGCTTTATCGTAATCCTCTTGGGAAATCAAACCACCGTCCAACAGGGATTTGAGTTTCGTCAATTTTGCCTGCGGGTCTTCGGAGGTCGTCTGAACGCTTTGAGCGGGTTGTGCTGCCGGTTGTGCCGCGGGCTGCATCATGCCCGCCATCGCGCCAGCCATTGCCTGACCGACGCCTGCGCCCACCCCCAAGCCTGCGCCGATTCCAGCAAGTCCGCCTTCGTTTTGCGCGGCGAGCGGGATGGATTCGGCGGTTTGGTATTGGGTGTAGCGTCCCAAGTCGCCGATGACGCCCATGGAAATTTTCTTATCCAACGCTTCTTGGATGGCGGCAGGCAGAGTGATGCTTTCGACAGTGAAGTTTTCCAGCGTCAAGCCGAGTTTGGCAAACTCTGCGCCGAGCAATTCGCCGATTTTTTGCGACAGCAAAACTTGGTTCGCCGCCATGTCTAGAAACGGAATGCCTGAGCTGCCGAACGCCGCCGTGAGTTGGGTGATGGCGATATTGCGCAACTGGTTTTCCAACTCGACACCGCTGTATTCTGCCGCTACGCCGCTGACTTCTTTGAAGAATTTTGCAGGATCGCTGATGCGGTAGGCGTACATGCCGAACGAGCGCAACTGCACTGCACCGAACTCGGCATCGCGCACGGTAACGGGTTGCGACGTACCCCATTTCCGCGCAAGCTGTTGTTTGGTATTGAAAAAGTAAACATCGGATTTAAACGGGGATTCAAAGAGCTTGTCCCAGTTTTTCAGGTTGGTCAGCAGCGGCAGCGTTTGCGTGTTGAGCGTGTAACGTCCCGGTCCGAACACGTCGGCGGTTACGCCTTCATCGACAAACATCGCCATCTGCGCCTCGCGCACGGTCAGGCTCGCGCCGTTTTGGATTTCCTCGTCGGCAATCGGGAAACGCCACATCAGCAGGCTGTCGTCGGGATTCGGCCATTGGATGACGTCGATAAACTGTTTCTTGATAAAGTTGAACATTGCGGTTCCTTATTTTGAAGAATGGGTAACTTGTCGGTTGTAGACATGACATAAGGGCAGAAAACGTATGTTTTCTTCAACCGATTATAAAATCAGGTTAAACACCGGCATTTCTAAGAATATCGGCATAGCGTCGGACTGCTTGCCGCCTGTGCTTTGTGTACACGGTCAGGTTTGCGCTATTTCGGGGATTTTCGCCACTAATCGAAAAATGCCCATCGGGAAAATCGTCGGATGGAAAATCTGAGCGGTTGATATATCCGCCAAGCGGTAATTGTTGGGTTTTGTTGGGTCATTATAGAATGGTTAGTGCAATTTCTCTAACTTATCATATTGATTCTAACAAAGAAAAGGAATATACATGCAAAAAACCACCCGCTTCTGCTTTGCCGTTTTGGCATTGTCTGCCGCCGTCTGCACACAGGCTGCCCGTCCTGTCGAGTTTACCGTGGGTACGGAATATTACAAAGAGAATTATCGGGAATATAAAGACGGCGAGCGCCTTATGCGTCAAAAGGGAAACCTGTGGTCTCTGACAGGCGGCGTCAAATATCGCTTTAACGACCGCCATGCGGCAAAATTAGAAGGACGCTACTCCCGAGGCAAGTCGGATTACACAGGAAGGTATCAGGACGGAAGAGGCAATGTAACGGAATACGGCACTGCCACGTTCAACGGCTCTCCGCGCCGCGTCTATGATGTCCGCGCCTTATATGAATATACGCACCCGATTAACGACCGTGTCAGCCTGACAGCCGGAGCAGGCGTGGGTCACCGCGTTTTGAAAGATTTGGGTTCCCGCGTCGTAGCCAACAATTACGACCGCAAAAACCGGACCACTTATGCGCAAATCAATGCCGGTGTAAACATTGCGCTTCCTGCCGGTTTCGAAGTTTCACCCAATATCGCCTACAACCATTCCCTGAGAGGCCGTCAGCATTCTTATCGCGCCCATCAGGACATTGAAATGAAACAGTCGAGCGGACACGGCATCGAAGTCGAAGTACCCGTATCTAAAAAATTCGCCAACGAATCTAAAATAAGCGTCGTTCCGTTTTATCGCGGCTGGAAAGTCAAGAAATCGGATACGGCCCTCGTCTATCTGCCAGACGGTATATATGGTTCAACCGAACCTAAAAACTACACCCATGAAGCTGGTGTAAAAGTACGATATACATTCTGATGCACTGATGGTGCGTTTACCTTTTCAGACGACCTTGCAGACAGGCAGGTCGTCTGAAATTTTTAGTATAGTGGATTAACTTTAAACCAGTACGGCGTTGCCTCGCCTTGGCTCAAAGAGACATTCTCTAAGGTGCTGAAGCACCAAGTGAATCGGTTTCTGTACTGTCTGTACTGTCTTGCGGTTTCATCGCCTTGTCCTGATTTAAAGTTAATCCACTATAGTTTATGGAAACACTCAACTTTCTGAAACCAAGAAAACAGAAGCATCAGGTCAGACAAGCCGCATTCAAGATGCCGATGGATACGGACACCGCGCCAAACAGCGCGCCGACGGCGACGTTGTTGCCGATAAGTTCTTCCGTTGCGCCTTTAATCATCATCGTGGCGGCGAAATACACCAAAATCTGAATCACCGCCGCCGCAAGACCCCACAGGATAAAATCAACGAAACTGACGCTGTGGGCAATGCTGGATGCGAGCGTCAAACAAAATCCGACCAGTGCGCCGCCGAACGATAAGGCGCAGGCAAGGTTGCCGTTTTTAATCAGCCGCAACTCTTCCGCAGGCGTAATCCGCAGATACACCACGCCGAAAACGGCAGTCATCGCCACCCCCGCAAGCATATATTGCAGGTAAAGCAGGTATTGGGGCAGTGAAATACTCACGATAGGGCTTCCTCGGTATTTTGATATAATGGATTATGCCACAACTCTAAGCCATCTGAAATTAAAGGGGACGCACCGCAAACCGGCCCTTCCTTAAAAAACGGTTTTGGACTCGAAAAACCATACATTCAACACCCAAGGCAGCGCGGCAGGATACGCATTTCTGTTCAAGGCATACCGTTTTACACATCAAGCCCCTCCATTGTCGAATCATCCGTTTTCAGATTTCAGACGACCCCTATACAACGCCCACACCATGACCGCCAACCGCACCCTCATCATCTCCGTCTTCATCGTCGCCAGTTGCGGCCTCGCCTACGAACTCATCATCGCCGCGCTGGCGAGCTATCTTTTGGGCGACAGCATTTTGCAGTTTTCTTCCGTCATCGGACTTTATCTTTTCTCGATGGGCATAGGCGCGCACCTGACCCGCTACATCAAAGACGAAGACGTGTTGCACCGCTTTATCGAAATCGAACTTTTGGTCGGCATCATCGGTGGCATTTCCGCGCTGGCCTTGTTCGTCGCCTTCGGGCTTTCCGCCGCCCCGTTCCGCACCCTGCTCTATGCCTTCGTGCTGATTGTCGGCGCGGTCGTCGGCATGGAAATCCCGTTGGTCATGCGCGTGTTAAACCGCAAAGGCGCAGAGTTTAAAGAACTCGTTGCCAAAGTCCTGACCTTCGACTATTTGGGCGCACTCGCCGTTTCCCTGCTCTTTCCTCTTCTCCTCGCACCCAAACTCGGCATGGCGCGTTCCGCCCTTTTGTTCGGCATCCTCAACGCCGCCGTCGCCTACCTGACCGCACGCGTATTCAAAGCCGAACTGCCCCGCTACCGCGCCATCCGCCTGCGCGCGCTGATTGTCTTGTCCGTCCTCGCCGTCACCTTCGCCTACGCCGACCGCATCTCCTTCAAGGCCGAACAAAGCTATTTCGGCGATCCTATCGTCTATCAAAGCCACTCGCCCTACCAGCGGCTCGTCGTGACCCGCTGGAAAGACGACACCCGCCTCTACATCAACGGCAACCTGCAATTCTCCTCGCGCGACGAAGCCCGTTACCACGAAGCCCTCGTCCTGCCCGCCATGCAGATGGTTTCCGACGCCTCCCGCATCCTCATCCTCGGCGGCGGCGACGGGCTGGCGGCGCGCGAAGTCTTGAAATACCCGCAGGTCAAACACGTTACCTTGGTCGATTTAGACCCCGACATGACCGCCACTTTTAAAACCTCCGCCGCCTTAAGCGCGCTCAACCAAGGCTCGCTGTCCCATCCCAAAATGCACGTCGTCAACGACGATGCCGCCAAATGGCTGGAGGGGTCGTCTGAAAAATTCGACGTCATCATCATCGACCTGCCCGACCCGTCCAATTTCTCACTGGGCAAACTCTACTCCGTCCCCATGTACCGCCTCGTCGCCCGCCATCTTCAACCGCAGGGCAAAATCGTCGTCCAATCCACTTCGCCCTACTTCGCCCCCAACGCCTACTGGTCGGTCGTCGCCACCCTCGAAGCCGCCGGCCTTTACACCGCGCCTTATCACGTTTACGTCCCCTCCTTCGGCGAATGGGGATTTGTGTTGGCAGGCTTCGATAAGCAATTCCCCGTCCCGCAGAAATTCGACGTTCCTACCCGTTATCTGAACGCCCAAACCGCCGCCGAAATGTTCCGCTTCCCGCCGGACATGGCAAGGCGCAAGGTTGAGCCGAACTATCTGAACAACCAAATCCTCGTCAGCTATTTCGAAAGTGACTGGCGCAACGTAACCCGTTGAGCCGCCTCCCCAAAACAAAGGTCGTCTGAAAACCATTTTCAGACGACCTTTTCATCGCTATGGCTTCACAGGCTTCAAAGTCGGCAAAACCGTATCCCAAATCGCAAGGACTTCGGCTTCACTGCGCTTCGTTCCGTCTTTTTTCTCCGCGCCAAACTGCATCATGATGCGCGGATCGCCACCGTCGCGCTCCCAAAAGAACATATATTTGTTGCCGCCCCATTTCACCAATTTTTCCTCACCCGACATGCCGTTGATGGTGCGTTTGCCTTGGCGGATGGTGCGGGTTAGCGCTTTAACCATTGCGCCTTTCCCCAGATTTACCTTACGCTGCAGCAGCGTCGGCTCGCCTGCCTCCAGTACGTCACCGTGCATGATTTCCAGACTCATATCGTGTTGTTTGGCAAATTCGACGGTGCTATGGACTTCAAACGGTTTTTTGCCGTCATCGGCGATAAAACCGCCTATCAGGCATATACCGTGTTTATTTGGCACTTCAAATTCCTGCCTGGTTTTCAAACCGCTGAGGATTTCTTGGCGGAATTTTTTCTCTAAGGTGTTTATCGCTTCTTTTTCTTGGGCTTTCCAGTTGGCAGGGGCTTTGCCGTTTTCGGCAGGGATATAGAAAAAACTGCGTACGATATAGGCGTCATCATTATCCAGCTTGAAATATAAGTCGGCTTCGTAGGGCATACCGTCATCCCCAACAAGATCTTCCCAGCCAAATCCTTTTCGCGTTACCTGCATCATCGCCCGATCCGGAATCAGGGTACGGGTATCGACGACAATATCCGTTCCATCATAACCACTACGTTTAAACCTATTGATAGTCCTAACGTTTCTATCCCAGTCGTTAAACATAACCATCACGCTCCAGCCATTGTAACCAAGGTGCGTACTGCCATGGCGGCGTTTGGACGGCAGGCGCAATTGATAGCGGCCGCTGCAATAGGGCTGTTCTGTCCAGTAGGCGGTATCGATGGCGGATTGTGTGACGGTTGGTGACGTTTCTGCAGATGGGGAAACGGTAGGCGTGCAGGCTGAGACGGCAAGTATTAGAGACAGCGTGGTCAAACGGATGGACATGGATAAGCTCCGTGATTGAATAGGGGTCGTCTGAAAGTATAGTTTATTCAGACGACCTTTGTCATAAAACGGGCTTGGCGGTATTTATTCAACATAAGCGGAGAAATAAGAGGTAAATGAATCCGACTTTTGCTGAACCGCGTGTTTGTTTTGATCCAATACTGAGAACATGGCAAAACCAACAAAAATCCTGATTGATCAAAATGTTGGCTTCTAATATGAGTTTTCGACAGGCAAAAAAATAACCGCTGATAAGCGGTTTATTGTGGTGCCCAGGGTCGGACTCGAACCGACACACCTTGCGGCGGGGGATTTTGAGTCCCCTGCGTCTACCAATTTCGCCACCTGGGCTGGTGAAGAAGTCGCTATTATAGCGGCGTATTCGGGCTTGTAAAGCAAAATCTTGCCCTGTTTGCAGACATATTGCTTATATTTTTGATTTTTAAAAACATTAAATTCATTTTATTTTGTTCCCGACGCGCCCTACTCTTTCCACTTATATCAAACATCATTCATTTTCAGCCGAAAAACGGCATAAACCGCTATATTAAATGTTGCAAACGCGCTAAGATGGCAGCGTTCGTTTCATTTTTTTATTTTCAGACGACGTTCACACACCATACCCGCATTGGAGAATTTTTATGATGCCTACTGCAATCCGTACCGCCATTTTGGGCGCATTCGCCCTTGCCGCACTTGCTGCCTGCAAACCAGAAGCCAAAGCGCCGGAACAAAATCCTGCCCCTGCTTCAGCCGCTTCTTCAACAGCGGCTCCGGTCGAACAGCCTGCTTCCGCTCCCGCCGCATCCTCACCTGCCGCTACCGCGCCCGCACCGCAAGCGCCCGGAACGGATATGCGTAAAGAAGACATCGGCGGCGATTTCACGCTGACCGACGGCGACGGCAAGCCGTTCAGCTTAAGCAGCCTGAAAGGCAAAGTTGTGATTCTGTCCTTCGGTTATACGCACTGCCCCGACGTTTGTCCGACCGAATTGCTGACTTACAGCGACACATTGAAACAGTTGGGCGATCAGGCGAAAGATGTGAAAGTGGTGTTCGTCAGCATCGACCCCGAGCGCGACACGCCCGCAGTCATCGGCAAATACGTCAAACAGTTCAATCCTGAATTTATCGGTCTGACTGCGACAGGCGACCAAAGCCTGCCGGTCATCAAACAGCAATACCGCGTGGTGTCCTCCAAAGTCAATCAAAAAGAAGACAGCGAAAACTATTTGGTTGACCACTCTTCCGGCGCGTATCTGATTGATAAAACCGGCGAAGTGGCGATTTTCTCGCGTTACGGCAGCGAGCCGGCAACCATTGCCGCCGACATCAAAAAACTGCTTTGATCCGCATGGGGTCGTCTGAATGCCGGTCGCGGTTTTCAGACGACCTTTTTCCCATCTGAAACATATAGTGGAGAAAGTCAGACCGCCTGCTTGATACAGGTTCGAAGTCTGACGGCACACAACAACAATGACTGAAAACACACTGACCATCGCCCTGTCCAAAGGGCGCATCTTTGAAGAAACGCTGCCGCTTTTGGCGGCGGCGGGCATCATTCCTGCCGAAGCGCCCGAAAAATCGCGCAAGCTGATTATCGGCACCAACCATGAAAACATCCGCCTCGTCATCGTCCGCGCCACCGACGTACCGACTTACGTCCAATACGGCGCGGCAGACTTCGGCATCGCGGGCAAAGACGTTTTAATCGAACACGGCGGCAGCGGGCTTTACCAGCCACTGGATTTGCACATCGCCGAATGCCGCATGATGGTTGCCGTCCGCAAAGGTTTCGACTACGCCGCAGCCTCGCAGCCCGGCAGCCGCCTGCGTATCGCGACGAAATACCCCAACATCGCCGCCGAGCATTTCGCCGGCAAAGGCGTACACGTTGACATCATCAAACTCTACGGCTCGATGGAGCTTGCGCCGCTGGTCGGCCTGAGCGACGCCATCGTCGATTTGGTCTCCACCGGCAACACGCTTAAGGCGAACGGCTTGGAAGCGGTCGAACACGTCGTCGATATTTCCAGCCGTCTGGTGGTCAACAAAGCCGCATTGAAAACGAAACACGCGCTGCTGGAGCCGATTATTCAGGCGTTCGGCAGCGCAGCGAAGGCGGGGTGAGCGTTCATTTGAATGAAGATGCGTTTTCAGACGACCCTAGCCTCTCCCGCCGACAGGTCGTCTGAAAATACCACCGGCAGTAAACTGTATAGGAGGATTTAAAATGGTTGCAAAAATAAAAAAATTTTCAGATTCAACCCTGTCCGTTTTGAATAACGGAGAGCGTCGGTTTTACGTCTATTGCCTGACCGACCTGAAAAAAGACAAAATTCTCTACATCGGCAAAGGCTGCGGTAATCGTATCTTCGAACATGAATGGGTTGCCAGCCGTTCACAAGACCCAGTCTCCGGCGAGATTGTCGATCGGAAACTCAAAGCCATTGCCAAATGCAAAAAACTCGGCCGCTATATCATCAGCTATCATCTGACTGAAGCAGAAGCGCTAGCCGCCGAATCTGCCTTAATTCATTTTGTTAAATCTGTCTTGGGTAAAAAACTCAAAAATAAAATTGCTGGACATGGTCCGGGTGGTATTAGCGTAGAAAAACTGGATCGCCGCTTTGGATTCTCCCCTCTCCCACTTGATGAGATCAACTCCAACGAGCTAATTCTCGCCATCAAAATCCACAATGCTTTCGATTTAGACACTGACGAAGAATCGGACTACAGCTTCGACAACCAAGACGATGCCAACCTCAAATCGCGCACGTTGGGCAACTGGGTTATCGGTAAAGACGTCGCTTCAAAAGTGAAATACGTTATCGGCGTTCACACCGGACTGCAAAACGCTGTTGTCAGCGCGTACGAAGTGGACGGCTTTGAAACAATGACTGAGGAAACCAAAAACGGCAGAAAACAAACCCGTTACCGTTTCCATACTACCTCTCGTAGCGAAGAGGTATTAGCCAAACTCGGTCTACAACAAAAATGCCTACCCGAATTGAAGTTTGGTAGCGGGGGAGAAAAAGCGTATATCAGACCCAAAACCGAGACTGAACAAGAAAATATTCAGACGACCCCAAGTCCAAAAATATCAAAGGAGAAAACCAAATCATGAAAAAACTCAACACCCAATCGCCCGATTTCCAAATCGAACTCAAAGCCCTACTGGCTTTTGAGACCGCGCAAAATCCCGAAATCGACCGCATCGTTGCCGACATCTGCGCCGATGTGCAGAAGCGCGGCGATGTGGCACTCATCGAATACACCAACCGCTTCGACGGCACGTCCGCCCAAACCATAACCGACCTCATCCTCACTCAAGACGATTTGCAGGCCGCGTTTGAGCGTTTGCAGCCCGAAATTCAAACCGCCTTGAAAACCGCCGCCGCACGCGTCGAAAGCTACCACCAACGCCAAAAAATGGAATCGTGGACCTACGAAGACGAAGACGGCACGCTGTTGGGACAACAAATTACACCGCTTGACCGCGTCGGCATTTACGTTCCCGGCGGCAAAGCGGCGTATCCGAGTTCCGTCATCATGAACGCCATGCCCGCCCATGTCGCAGGCGTGAAAGAAATCATTATGGTCGTCCCCACGCCCAAAGGCGAACGCAACGACATCGTACTTGCCGCCGCCTTCGTCGCGGGCGTCACCAAAGTCTTCACCGTCGGCGGCGCGCAGGCGGTTGCCGCCCTCGCCTACGGCACTGAGTCCGTACCGCAGGTCGATAAAATCACCGGCCCGGGCAACACCTTCGTCGCCGCCGCCAAACGTCGCGTGTTCGGCGTGGTCGGCATCGACATGGTGGCGGGGCCGTCTGAAATCCTCGTCATCGCCGACGGCAGCACGCCCGCCGACTGGGTGGCGATGGATTTGTTCAGCCAGGCCGAACACGACGAAATCGCCCAAGCCATCCTTATCGGCACGTCGCAGCCCTATCTCGACGAAGTCCAAGCCGCCATGAACCGCCTCATCGAAACCATGCCCCGCCGCGACATCATCGAAGCCTCGCTCGGCAACAGGGGCGCGATGATACTCGCCAAAGACTTGGACGAAGCCTGCGAAATCGCCAACTACATCTCCCCCGAACACTTGGAATTGTCGGTAGAAAACCCGCAGCAATGGGCGAAAAAAATCCGCCACGCCGGCGCGATTTTCATGGGACGCTACACCAGCGAAAGCCTCGGCGACTACTGCGCCGGCCCCAACCACGTCCTGCCCACCAGCCGCACCGCCCGCTTCTCCTCGCCGCTGGGTACTTACGACTTCCAAAAACGCTCCAGCCTGATCCAAGTCTCCGAACAAGGCGCGCAGAAACTGGGTAAAATCGCCAGCGTGTTGGCACACGGCGAAAGCCTGACCGCCCACGCACGCTCTGCGGAATTCAGGTTGAAAGACTGATTCGGCCACATCAACCATCCATCAAAAGCAAAGGTCGTCTGAAAACCGGTTTTTAGGGTTTTCAGACGACCTCTATTAAAAGAAACATCATGAAACAAGCCATTCAAGAAAAACTCACCCACATCGCCCATACCGAGCCGCTGCATTTCCTGCTGGCGGTAGAGAGCGGCAGCCGCGCATGGGGCTTTGCCTCGCCCGACAGCGATTACGACGTGCGCGCCATTTATATCCGTCCGCAGCCATATTATCTGCAAATCGACGAAGCAAAAGACACCTTTGAATTTATCGAAAACCAATGGTTTGACGTCGGCGGCTGGGACATCCGCAAAGCGTTGCGCCTGCTGCGGAAAAGCAATGCCACGCTGCTCGAATGGCTGCGTTCGCCGATTATTTATACGCAGGACGATGATTTCACAGGCCGTCTGAACGCGCTTGCGCCGCAATACGTCCAAGCCGCCGCGCTGCTGCACCATTATCGCGGCATCGCGGGCAACGCTTTGAAAGCCATGGATTTGGCGCACCCCGTCAAACTGAAAAAATGGTTTTACGTCTTGCGCCCGCTGCTCGCGGCACGGTGGGCAGTCAAACAAGGCGGCATCCCTCCGATGACGTTGGCGGAACTGATGAGCGAATGGCAAACGGACTGCGCCGCCCAAATTACCGATTTAGTGGCCATCAAGGCGGAACAGGATGAAAGTTACCTGCATACGCTGTCGCCCGAATTGCAACGACTGACGGTTGATTTATATAACGAAGTTTCCGAATTGTCCGCCCCTGCCTTCCAAATTGCCGACAGCGGGCCGTTGAACGCATTGTTCCGCGAAACTTTGGCGGCGGTTTATCCGTAAAACAAAAAGCAGCCTGTACAACAGTTAGGTCGAATTCTCAAATCTGACATTTTGGGTATTGTGAAAATGGATGGTAATAACAGGAGCTTCAAGGATTTTGTCGGATACAGGTATCCAGACTGAAATCTTATTATTGAACAAATCATACGGAAATCCGGAATATGCCACGCACCAACGCTGCCCAATCCCACGAATACCGCGCCATCCAACAGGCTGCGCAGCCCCTGTTTTCTCCGCAGAACCGTACCGAGCAGCATATGCTGACATTTCCAACGCAACATACGCTGCACATCGACAGTTACTCCGGTAAAGCGGACGGACGCAATTTGAGCGGCAGCCTGTGTCGGCTACACGATTCGGAAGGCGACACGGTGACTCAATGGCAATCGCTGGACGATTCCGCCGCGTTTTACCAATACATCACCCACAGCAACGGCAGGGATTATTTATTGTTCCGCCAGGATTTGTACGGATACAGCGTGCTGGACTTTGCCACGGGGGAAATCATGCAGTACCTGCCGCGCGCCGCGCTGGACGGTACGGAAACATTTATCTGGACGGAAGCGCATTACAATCCCGCCAACGATATGCTGGCAGTAGGTGGCTGTTATTGGGCTGCACCTTATGCCCTGCTGCTGGCAGATTTCAGCAACCCAATGTCTGCCCCTCCACGCATGACCGATGCGCTCTATGAATATATCCCAAATTTTTGGGATGATTACGATGGAGAAATAGATTTCCATGCGTGGCGCGGCACGGATTTGCTCTATACCGCACCGCTATTGGAAGAAAAAAACGCCGCGCCAAAAATTTTGACGCAGGCGCAATATTTGGCTTGGCTGGAATAGGTTTCACCCATCAATTACAAAAGGTCGTCTGAAAATGCTTACCATCGAAGATTTGCACACACAAAACCTGCTTTTACTCGAAGCCGTTTCCGGTAGCCGCGCCTACGGTTTGGCGACGCCCGAATCCGATACCGACATCAAAGGCGTGTTTTACCTGCCCAAATCCATGTTTTACGGCATGGAATACGTCCCGCAAATCAGCAACGAAACCAACGACATCGTTTATTACGAACTGGGGCGGTTTATCGAGCTTTTGCTGCAAAGCAACCCGAACACGCTGGAACTGCTCGCCTCGCCGCCCGATTGCGTGCGCTACCGCTCGCCGCTGATGGACGCGTTCAAAACCGAATGGTTTGTGTCCAAAGCCTGCCGCCAAAGTTTCGCCGGATACGCCTACGGGCAAATCAAAAAAGCACGCGGGCTGAACAAGAAAATCAGCAACCCGATGTCGTCTGAAAAGAAAAGCGTGCTTGATTTCTGCCACATCGTAGAAGACGCGCAAACCGTGCCGCTGCAACACTGGCTTGCGCAACGCGAAATGGAGCAGCGGCGGGTCGGTTTGGTCAAAATCGCCCACGCCCGCGAACTCTACGCCCTGTTTTACGACCCCGACGGCATGCGCGGCTACCACGGCATCGCGCTCAAACCCGAAGCCACCAACCTCTCCCTCAGCTCCGTTCCCGAAGGCGAAACCCCGCTTGCCTACCTCTCCTTCAACCAAGATGGATACAGCAGCTACTGCCGCGAATACGCCTCCTATCAGCAATGGCTGGCGGAACGCAACGAAACGCGCTACCAAGGCACGCAGGCACACGGACAGGGCTACGACGCCAAAAACATGATGCACACCTTCCGCCTGCTCGAAACCGCCCGCGACATCGCCCGCCACGGCGAAATCCGCCCGCGCCGCCCCAACCGCGACGAACTGCTCGCCATCAAACGCGGCGAATCCTCCTACGAAGAACTGCTGGAAAAAGCAGAACGGCTGATGGCGGAAGTGGAAACAGCGTTTGAGGCTGCCGACCTGCCCGAAACGGTAAATGCCGCTTCAGCGTTGGCGGCTTTGGTTGATGTGAGGGAAAAAATTTACGGATAGATGGCGAAAGGTCGTCTGAAAATGGGAACGGCAAGATTTATCGTGAATGGACTTTAAAAAATCGCTCCATTTGAACCAAACATCAGCCCCATAAATAAAGGGGTCGTCTGAAAATCTGTTTTCAGACGACCTCTATCTTTTTATAGTGGATTAACTTTAAACCAGTACGGCGTTGCCTCGCCTTGCCGTACTATCTGTACTGTCTGCGGCTTCGTCGCCTTGTCCTGATTTAGTTAAGCCACTATAGTAACTCAATAATCTGTTTCAAATCAATCCGCTTCCAAAACCACTTTCATGGCTTGGTTTTCGGCGGCGTGTTTGAACACATCATAAGCTTTTTCCAATTCGCTGAATTTGAAACGGTGGGTCAGCATTTTGGTGTAATCGACGGCACTGCTGGAAATTGCCTTCATCAGCATTTCGGTGGTATTGGCGTTTACCAAACCTGTTGTGATGGCGAGGTTTTTAATCCAGAGTTTTTCGAGTTTGAAATCAACGGATTGACCGTGTACGCCGACAACGGCGATATGACCGCCCGGTTTGACGATGTCTTGACACATATTCCATGTGGCGGGGATGCCGACGGCTTCGATGGCGCAATCCACGCCGTCGTCGCCGACGATGGCAAAGACCTGTTTGAATACGTCGCCTGAAGCAGGGCTGACGGTATGGGTTGCGCCCAATTCTTTCGCCAGTTTCAAACGGTTTTCGTCCATATCGCAGACGATGATGGCAGCAGGGCTGTACAGTTGGGCGGTCAACAGGGCGGACATGCCGACAGGACCTGCGCCTGCGATGAAGACGGTGTCGCCGGGTTTGACATCGCCGTATTGCACGCCGATTTCGTGGGCGGTCGGCAAGGCGTCGCTCAACAGCAGGGCGACTTCTTCGTTGACATTGTCGGGCAGCGGAACAAGGCTGTTGTCGGCATAAGGCGTGCGGACGTATTCGGCTTGCGTGCCGTCGATCATGTAGCCCAAAATCCAGCCGCCGTTGCGGCAGTGTGAATAGAGTTGGATTTTGCAGTTGTCGCAAGTACAGCATTTGCTGACGCATGAAATAATGACTTTATCGCCGACTTTAATGTTTTTTACAGCCTCGCCGACTTCTTCTACAATACCGATGCCTTCATGGCCGAGAATACGGCCGTCGGCGACTTCGGGGTTTTTGCCTTTCCAAATACCCAAGTCTGTACCGCAAATCGTGGTTTTGACGATTTTCACCACCGCATCGGTCGGATCGATAATCTGCGGGCGGTTTTTTTCTTCAAAACGGATGTCGTTTGCGCCGTGATAAACCATTGCTTTCATGCTGATACTCCTTGCTTGTTGATAAATAATTTCAATACTGCAACAAAGTCTCCTTATATGAGTTATATACCCCTAAAAAAAATAAGTCAATAAGAATTATTTTCACAATGTTATACCATAACATTTTGTTTTCAATATAAATAAAACCACTGATTGATATTAATGAACACACCCATCCCCTTCTCCGAACGGCTCATCCGCTGGCAAAAACAATACGGCAGGCACCACCTGCCTTGGCAGGTGCAAAACCCTTATTGCGTCTGGCTTTCCGAAATTATGCTCCAGCAGACGCAGGTTGCCACCGTGTTGGACTACTATCCGCGTTTCTTGGAAAAATTCCCGACCGTACAGGCACTTGCCGCCGCGCCGCAAGACGAAGTGTTGTCGTTGTGGGCGGGCTTGGGCTATTACAGCCGCGCGCGCAATCTGCACAAAGCCGCGCAACAAGTCGTCGAACAATTCGGCGGCACGTTTCCGTCAGAGCGCAAAGACTTGGAAACCCTCTGCGGCGTAGGCAGAAGCACCGCCGCCGCTATTTGCGCCTTTGCCTTCAACCGCCGCGAAACCATTTTGGACGGCAACGTCAAACGCGTACTCTGCCGCGTATTCGCCCGCGACGGCAATCCGCAGGACAAAAAATTTGAAAACTCGCTCTGGACGCTTGCCGAAAGCCTGCTGCCGTCTGAAAACGCCGATATGCCCGCCTATACGCAGGGCTTGATGGACTTAGGCGCAACCGTGTGCAAACGAACAAAACCCTTGTGCCATCAATGCCCGATGGCGGACATCTGCGAAGCGAAAAAGCAAAACCGCATCGCCAAGCTGCCGCGCAAAAAAATCGCCCTTGAAGTGCAAACCCTGCCGCTTTACTGGCTGATTGTCCGCAACCAAGACGGCGCAATCTTGCTGGAAAAACGCCCCGCCAAAGGCATTTGGGGCGGGCTGTATTGCGTGCCGTGTTTTGAAACCCTGAACGAAACATACGCTTGCGCCGAAAAGCTCGGCATTTTTTCAGAGTGCGCAGTCTCCCCGTGGGACGACCTTTCCGAGCAACCCGCCCTCACCCACCGCCTGACGCATCGTTTATTGATGATTACGCCGTTTGAAGCGCAAATCAGTTCGCCCGACACGCTGCCCCGTTCTGAAAACGCATCAAAAGATAACCGCTTCTGGGTGAAACCCGAAAATCTGGCGGATTACGGTTTGCCCAAACCGCTGGCAGATTATTTGAAACAACGGCAGCAGGCATTGTTTTAAAAATGCTTGAAAACCAAACACACAGCATCCAACTCTAAAACACAATAAACATACCCGCGCGTTATACAAACCCGCCCGCGCCCGTCAGGAATCCCATGCACACACTCCCCCTGCTTACCCAACAGTTCGTCGAACTCCCACCGTTTTTCTATTCCCGCGTTTCCCCTGAGCCGCTGACCGCGCCCTACTGGGTCGCCTTCAACACCGATTTGGCGGCAGAGTTGAATTTGGATACAGATTTTCAGACGACCGCCAACCTTGCCTACCTCAGCGGTAACGCGCCGCAATACGCGCCCGCGCCCATTGCCAGTGTTTACAGTGGCCATCAGTTCGGCGTCTATACCCCGCGCCTTGGCGACGGGCGCGCGATCTTGATTGGCGACTCCGTCGATGCCGCGGGACAACGCCAAGAGTGGCAGCTCAAGGGCGCAGGCAAAACGCCCTACTCCCGCTTTGCCGACGGGCGCGCCGTCTTGCGCTCCTCCATCCGCGAATACCTCTGTTCCGAAGCCATGCACGGTCTCGGCATCCCCACGACCCGCGCCCTCGCCCTGTGTGGCAGCGACGACCCCGTTTATCGTGAAACCGTCGAAACCGCCGCCGTCCTGACCCGCATCGCCCCGAGCTTTCTGCGCTTCGGCCATTTCGAATACTTCTATTACACCGGCCGCGAAGCCGAAATCCAACAACTTGCCGACTACCTCATCCGGCATTACTACCCCGACTGCCGAGATGCCGACAATCCCTACGCCGCCCTGTTGGAACAAATCCGCAACCGTACCGCCGATACCGTCGCCGCATGGCAAAGCGTCGGCTTCTGCCACGGCGTGATGAATACCGACAACATGTCTGCATTGGGGCTGACCATAGACTACGGCCCTTTCGGCTTCCTCGACGACTACGACCGCCGCCACGTCTGCAACCATTCCGACACCCAAGGCCGCTACGCCTACAATGCCCAGCCCTTCGTCGCCCATTGGAATTTCTCCGCCCTCGCCTCCTGCTTCGACACCCTCGTCCCACACGACACCCTCGAGCAACTCATCGACGGCTGGACAGAAGTTTTTCAGACGACCTATTTAGAGAAAATGCGCCGCAAACTCGGTTTGCAGCAAGCAGACAAAAGAGACGACGAAAGCCTTATCGCCGACCTCTTCGCCGCCCTGCAAGACCAAAAAACCGACTTCACCCTGTTTTTTAGAAACCTGTCCGGAGTCAGCAATACACACGGCGAACCCCTTCCGCCCAAACTCGAACAAACCTTCAAAAACGGCGTTCCGCCCGCCTTCATCCGCTGGCTCGGACGCTACCGCCAACGCCTGCGCGCCGAAAACAGCAATCCCGCCGAACGCGCAATACGCATGAACCTGACCAACCCGCTCTACATCCTGCGCAACTACCTTGCCGAACAAGCCATCGCCCAAGCCAGAAACGGCGATTACCGCGAAATCGAACGCCTGCGCTGCTGCCTCGCCCGTCCCTTTGACGAACAGGCAGAGTTCGCCGACCTTGCCGAACCGCCTCCCGAAGGCAGCATTCCGGTTTGCGTCAGTTGTTCAAGTTAGACGTTGAAGAAGACAGACAAAAAGGTCGAGACCTTTGCAAAATTCCCCAA
>NZ_KV800924.1:0-1090 GCF_001810355.1 Neisseria sp. HMSC074B07
AGGGGATGTCCAACTTTTGGGGTGCAGTTCAAAGCGGAAAATGGCTTTTCAGACGACCTTTTTCTTTATTTTTGAAGGCTTATTCGATATTTTGAACCTGCTCACGCATTTGTTCGATCAAGACTTTCAGTTCGACCGAAGCCTGCGTGCATTCCGCCGCGATCGCTTTGCTGCCCAGCGTGTTCGCTTCGCGGTTCAATTCCTGCATCAGGAAGTCCAAGCGTTTGCCCGCGCTGCCTTTGTTTTCCGTAACGATGCGGCGGACTTCGGCGATGTGCGTGCGCAGGCGGCTGAATTCTTCGTCAACATCGGATTTTTGGATAAACAGCGCAAATTCCTGCTGCAAACGGTCGTTGTCGATATTGCCGACCGCTTCCGCCAAACGCGCGTTCACCTTGTCCATATGCGCCTGGAGCAGGCTAGGGAACAGCTCGCTCAACGCATCCACGATTTCTTCCATGCTGGCCAAACGTTGCAACAGATGTTCGCCGAGTTTTTTGCCTTCGCGTTTGCGGGCGGCGGCAAACTCTTTCAACGCTTCGTCCAACAGCTCTTGCACGGTTTTTGCCAAAGCTTCGGGGTCTTCGCTTTGACCTGCCAATACGCCCGGAAAGCGCAACACTTCAGCGACCGTCAGCTTGCCGAAACCGTGTTCCTTGCGCCAAGTTTTGTTCAAATCGGCCAACTGTTTCACCAATTCTTCATTGGTTTCCAAACTCTGCCCGCTGACCGCCGCGTCTTGCAACTGAATGCGGCATTCCAATTTGCCGCGTGTGGCTGAAGCCGCAATTTTTTCGCGCAACGCGCCTTCCAGATAACGTAACTCTTCAGGCATACGGAATTGGACATCCAGATAACGGTGGTTCACCGCGCGGATTTCCAAATTCACGCGCTTGCCGCCGCATTCTCCTGCGGCATTGGCAAAGCCGGTCATACTGTGGATATGGATGGATTGAGTCATGGTTTTACTCCGTTTCAAAATACGAGTGAAAGTGGAGGGACTATATCATATCTGGACTTTGATGACTTCAAGTATGGTGGATTGGGTTGAAAAGATATAGCGGATTAACTTTAAATCAGGACAAGGCGA
>NZ_KV800924.1:1190-8373 GCF_001810355.1 Neisseria sp. HMSC074B07
CAACGCCGTCCTGGTTTAAAGTTAATCCACTATAAAAGACAGCCGCAAAAAACCTGTTTGATGTTTATACAAAAAGGTCGTCTGAAAACCTGTATTTCAAGTTTTCAGACGACCTTTAATCCATCCGTATCAAATTATTTGCCAGCTTTGACGCCCTGCCATTGGCGGACCATGAATTTCAAAATAGTGGGCTGGATAGGAACCATGATGAAGCTGTTTTTCAAATCTTCGTCGCTCGGGAAAATGGTGCGGTCGTCCCTGAACTCGGCTTCCATCAATTCGCGTGCGGGTTTGCTGGAAGGGGCGTAGGTGACGAAATTGCCGTTTTTCGCGGCGACTTCGGGGTCGAGGAAGTCGTTGATGTATTTGTGGGCGTTGGCGACGTTTTTCGCATCTTTTGGGATAACGAAGGAGTCCACCCAAATCCCCACGCCTTCTTTGGGCATCATGACGCGGATTTTTTCTTTGCCGCCCGCTTCTTCGGCGCGCCGTCTGGCGATGTTCAAGTCGCCGCCGAAGCCGATGGTGACGCAAGTGTCGCCGCGCGCCAAGTCGTCGATGAAGCCCGACGAGGTAAAGCGTTTGATGTTGGGGCGGTTTTTCTTGAGCAGCTCGGTTGCCGCCTTGATGTCTTCGGTATCGTTGCTGTTGGGGTTTTTACCCATGTAGTTCAACACCATAGGATAAATTTCCGCCGCGCTGTCCAAGTAGCTGATGCCGCATTGTTTGAGCTTGGATGTGTATTCGGGGTTGAACACCAAATCCCATTGGTTGTCCGGCAGTTTGTCCGTGCCTAAGGCTTTTTTCACGCGTTCGGTATTGATGGCGAAGGTATTGGTTCCCCAATAAAACGGAACGGCATATTCGTGGCTCGGATCAACGCCTTCCATCAGCTTCATCAATTCGGGATTGAGGTTTTTATAGTTGGGAATCAGGGATTTGTCGATTTTTTGATAAGCCCCTGCCTTAATCTGCCTGCCGACAAAGGTATTGGACGGGCCGACGATGTCGTAGCCCGATTTTCCGGTCAATACTTTACTTTCCAGCGTCTCATCGCTGTCGTACACGTCGTAAGTTACCTTGATACCGTTTTTCTTTTCAAAATCGGCGACGGTTTCGGGATCGACGTATTCCGACCAGTTGTAAATCCTCAATACATTTTGGTTTTCCGCCTGACCCGCTTTGTCGGAGGTATTTTTATCCGAACCTCCGCAGGCGGCGAGCATGACGGCGGTCAGGGCGATGAGTGGCAGATGTTTGGTCATTATCATTCCTTGCATATCGGGTGGAAGGGAAAGTAAGGGATTATAAATCAGGCACGCACTATCTGATAGCAATTTCCATTATATTGATAGCCCGAAGGTCGTCTGAAAGTCCCTGATTCAATAGCTAGAAACAAGGTTTTGCGGTAATATAGCAGCCATTTTCTTTCCACAATTACATACGGCCGGGAAGGTCGTCTGAAACCTTTTTAGTAGAGACATCGAAACATCATGAAAACCTCCGAACTACGCCAAAAATTCCTAAAATTCTTCGAATCCAAAGGCCACACCATCGTCCGCTCTTCCTCGCTCGTGCCGCACGACGACCCGACGCTGCTGTTTACCAACGCCGGTATGAACCAGTTTAAAGACGTATTCCTCGGCTTCGACAAACGCCCATACAACCGCGCCACCACCGCGCAAAAATGTGTACGCGCCGGCGGCAAACACAACGACTTGGAAAACGTCGGCTACACCGCCCGCCACCACACCTTCTTTGAAATGATGGGCAACTTCTCCTTCGGCGACTACTTCAAACGCGACGCCATCCACTTCGCTTGGGAGTTTCTCACCTCCCCCGAATGGCTGAACATCCCCAAAGAAAAACTCTTGGCGACCGTGTATGCCGAAGACGACGAAGCCTACAACATCTGGCTGAGCGAAATCGGTATGCCTGCCGAGCGCATCGTCCGCATCGGCGACAACAAAGGCGCGAAATACGCGTCCGACAACTTCTGGCAGATGGGTGACACCGGCCCCTGCGGCCCGTGCTCCGAAATTTTCTACGATCATGGCGAAGAAATTTGGGGCGGCATTCCGGGCAGCCCTGAAGAAGACGGCGACCGCTGGATTGAAATTTGGAACTGCGTGTTCATGCAGTTTAACCGCGACGAGCAAGGCAATATGAACCCTCTGCCCAAACCGTCCGTCGATACCGGCATGGGCTTGGAGCGAATGGCGGCCGTGATGCAGCATGTTCACAGCAACTACGAAATCGACCTGTTCCAAGACCTGCTCAAAGCCGTTGCCCGCGAAACCGGCTCGCCGTTCAGCATGGATGAGCCGAGCCTGAAAGTGATTGCCGACCACATCCGCTCCTGCTCCTTCCTGATTGCCGACGGCGTGATGCCGTCCAACGAAGGCCGCGGCTATGTCCTGCGCCGCATCATCCGCCGCGCCGTGCGCCACGGTTACAAACTCGGTCAGAAACAGGCGTTTTTCTACAAACTCGTGCCTGACTTGGTGAAAGCGATGGGCGAAGCGTATCCCGAGTTGAAAGAGAAGCAGACGCAGATTATGGAAGCCCTGCGCGCGGAAGAAACCCGCTTCGGCGAAACGCTGGAAAAAGGCATGGGCTTGTTCAACCAAGTGTTCAACGGCATGAAATTCCTGAAACTGGAAAGCCTGCTGCCGCAAGATGGTGTGGGCAAACCACTGGCATTGAAAACCGCAGAGGGTGTGGAATTCACCGCCGCCTCCCGTGCTGCTTCAGGCAAAAAGCAAATCGTTATCCGTCCCCAAGTTTCAGGTAGCCTGAACGAAGGCATGTATATCGATTTGCAGGCTGCTTTGGAAACCGCCCATATTCCCGACGCGGAAAAACCGTTTGCCGAAGCCTTGAATGCCTATTTGATGGACAACATTGCCAACAGCAAACTCGTTATCGGTGGCGAACATATCTTCAAACTCTACGACACCTACGGCTTCCCCTACGACCTGACCGCCGACATGGCGCGCGAATTGGGTATCGACTTGGACGAAGAAGGCTTCAACCGCGAAATGGAAGCCCAACGCGCCCGCGCCCGCGCCGCGCAAAACTTCAAAGCCAACGCGCAATTGGACTACACAGGCGCGGACACCGAGTTCACCGGCTACGAAAAACGCAGCCAAGACACCAAAATCATCGCCTTATACAAAGGCAGTGAAGCCGTGGACGAACTTAAAGCAGGCGAAGCAGGCGTAGTCGTTTTGGAACAAACCCCGTTCTACGCCGAAAGCGGCGGCCAAGTCGGCGACGTAGGCTTTATCGTATCGGGTGAAAACCGTTTCCGCGTCGAAGACACGCAGAAAATCAAAGCCGCCGTACACGGACAATTCGGCGCAGTCGTATCAGGTCGTCTGAAAGTGGGAGATGCCGTATCCGCCGAAATCGACAACGACATCCGCGACAGCATCATGCGCAACCACAGCGTTACCCACCTGATGCACAAAGCCCTGCGCGATGTTTTGGGCACACACGTCGAACAAAAAGGCAGCCTGCAAAACGCCGAGCTGACCCGCTTCGACATTTCCCACCCGCAAGGCATCAGCGCGGAAGAAATCGCCGAAGTCGAACGCCGCGTCAACGCCGCGATTATCGCCAACGTGCCCGTCAAAGTGGAAACCATGTCCATTGAAGACGCGCAAAAATCCGGCGCCATGATGCTCTTCGGCGAAAAATACGGCGACTTCGTCCGCGTCATCACCATGGGCGACTACTCCACCGAACTGTGCGGCGGCACCCACGTCGCCCGCACCGGCGACATCGGTTTCTTCAAAATCATCAGCGAAGGCGGCATCGCCGCAGGCATCCGACGCGTGGAAGCCATCACCGGCCTTGCCGCACTCGCATGGGCGCAAAACCAAGAAAGCCTGATGAAAAACGTCATCGCCGAAGTCAAAGCCCAAACCGAAAAAGACGTACTCGCCAAAATCCAAGCCAACGCCGCAAACGCCAAAGCCTTGGAAAAAGAGTTGGCCAAAGCCAAAGCCGAACTCGCCGTCCACGCAGGCGCAAAACTCTTGGACAACGCCAAAGACTTGGGCGCAGCCAAACTCGTTGCCGCCCAAATCGAAGCCGACGCAGCCGCCCTGCGCGAAATCGTTACCGATTTAACCGGCAAATCCGACAACGCCGTGATTCTTTTGGCGGCAGTGAAAGACGGCAAAGTCTCCCTGTGTGCCGGCGTATCCAAAGCCTTGACCGGAAAAGTGAAAGCCGGCGATTTGGTCAAATTCGCAGCCGAACAAGTCGGTGGCAAAGGCGGCGGACGGCCGGATTTGGCGCAGGCCGGAGGTACGGATGCCTCCCAAGTCGGCACGATGCTGGATTCGGCAGAAGGCTGGGTTAGAGAGAAGCTGTAATTAGAAAAGTGCAGGCTGCCTGAAAGTGGATTTTCAGGTAGCCTGAATTTCTGTATTTTGGAGAAAAAGAATGGAATTTTTTGAAAAAATTATTTTGGTAATAATATCTGGTTGGATTGGAAATAAAATTACGAAAATATTTCAAGAAAAAGCATTTCACAATCAACAAAAGATTAAAAATGCAGAAGCAGAGATGGAAAGGTTGACAGCAATTAGCACTAGATTGATTCAAGCGGTAAGTAAAAGAAGATTTGCATTACAAAATCTAATCGATGCGCTTATTACTGCAAAAAATATTGAAAAGGATGACCCTCTTAGAATAACTTATAGGGAAGCAGTCCAATCATGGAATTTAGAATTGCAATTACTATTGTTAGAATTATCTAGCTTATCTTTAGAGGGTTTGGCAAACCGTTTAGAGGATAGTGTGCAATGGCAGTTTTATCTGGCGCATAAAGACCTTAATTTTTATTTAAACAATCTAGGAAAAGACAAGTTAAGTTATTTATTAAACAAAATATCAGATAGGCTTAATCAAGTTTATGCCTCCACCCAAGAAATAAATAATATTTTAATTAAAGAAGCTCATAATAAAAAAGAAGAAATCCTTCATGGTGATACTGAAAAATTATCAATATGGAATTTAGATAAAGCCCCTAATTGGATATTATTTGTTGCAATATTTCATTCCACTCCGAATAATCTGCGCATACCTCGCTCTTTTTAGGATTTTCTCTTGCCACTCAGCACTTGGATGTTGAGGACGAGGTCTTTGTAACATGGCTGCTAATTGAGCTTTTTCATCAAAAGTAAGCTGACTTATATATTTTCCAAAACATTTTTGAGTGGCTTTTTCAATTCCATATAAGTGACTGCCAAAAAATGCATTATTTAGATAACAGTCTATAATTTGCTTCTTTGAAAATTTAAAATTAACAATAAAAGCTAAGATTAATTCATAAAATTTTCGATATAAAGTACGTTCTTTAAAACCAGTAATAGTACGTACCATTTGCATATCGATTGTGCTTGCACCACCGAATTTCTTTCTCAAAAAAAATTTTATACATTCTCTAAGTATAGACCGAAAATCTACCCCACCATGTTTCAAAAAACGCCTATCTTCAAGAGCCATTACTAGATAGTATAGCTCATCATAATCATCATAACTATTTTTTTGAATATAAGAGATTTTATCAATTTTCTCTTTTATTAAAAACAAATCTTGATTTATCGTTATTAGGAAATTTCTAATTTTTCTGTTGTTGGGAGTGGGGGAAAACATAAAATAGATCTAATTAAATTATTGTAAATATTCTACTTAACAAATTTCTAACAGTCAAATGACTGTAGTAACAATCTTAGTAGCAATCTGCAACCCGTATCCCGGCCAACCGAGTGCCTGGCTACGCCACATACCTTACCTGCGGGCGACGCAAACCTTAAGATTGAGGTGTAGGGTGTGTGCGGTACGCACGCACGCGGTTTTGTCGTTACCGAATGATTCCAAACCATGCCGTAATCCAGTCGGCAGCAAACGCAGCTTGGGTCATGATCCAACGAAATCCTCATATTACCTGTAATCTCAAAGCTGTCTGAAAAATAATTTTCAGACGGCCTCTCTATCGAAAGCAGCCTGCACTTTCAAAAATCGAAGTGCAGGCTGCTTTTTATAATAATTAGAAAAAAACGCGCAATATTTTTATACTGTACATCATCTAGCAGGCCGTACCTGCTCCCCTGCCAACTTATTTACGGAACGAACAGGAATAACATGCAGAACCCCTCTTCAGAAAAACCGACAGCTGGTTATTCGCATCCGTGGCAATACTTTCTGCTGGTGTACGCTTTGAGCGCGCCGTTTTGGCTGCTGTCTTTGTTTCTCAAACACAGTCCTCTGCCTGATAATCTGCCGCTGACCGACATCGGCGCGGCACTCACTCCGACGATTGCCGCCGCGTTGCTGCGTTACCGCGAGGGCGGAATGGCGGCGGTGCGCGGACTGTTTGGACGTGTGTTTGATTACGGGCGGATCAAGCATTCTGCCTATTTTTGGACGGCTATACTGATTTTCCCCTTGCTTTATATGCTGACTTATGTCGCGATACGCCAAACAGGACAAATTATACCCGCCTTATCCGTGTCGTTTGCGCCGCTTGCCGGTGCGTTCGTCATGTTCTTTATCGCGGCAGTTGCTGAGGAATTGGGCTATGCGGCCTACGCTACGGAAAGCCTGCAACGGCGTTTTACCCCGCTTGTTACAGCACTGATTATCGGGGTACCGTGGGCATTGTGGCATTTGCCGTCCATGATTGCCGTGGGGCAGCCTGCCGAACTGATCGCATGGGGGCTGGCAGGGACGGTTGCCGTGAGGATTATCTATGTATGGCTGTATAACGGCAGCGGCGGCTCGGTATTTGTATTGATTGCGTGCCACACGGTTGCCAATACCGCGCGCACAGGCTTTCCGGGCGGACGGGCGGTATATGAAAACGGCAACGGTATGATTCCATACGGAATTATCATCATTGCGGCGGCAATTGTGATGGTTTTTTGGCGTAAGGCGATGTGTTTACCTAATAGCAATCAAGTGTAGCTTGAGTCATGTCCCAACGAAACTTAGTATCAAAGGTCGTCTGAAAACTATTTTCAGACGACCTCGTGTTTTGATTTTAATACCCTGATGGCTTCACAGGGATGGTTTTGTATATAAGAACGAAAATTTATTTCTTGATAAACTATATTGAAAGTTAATTTTCATACATATTTATAGTGGATTAACTTTAAATCAGGACAAG
>NZ_KV800924.1:8473-9481 GCF_001810355.1 Neisseria sp. HMSC074B07
GCCGTACTGGTTTAAAGTTAATCCACTATATATTGATTAAATCACTTAGTACAGTACTAATCAGTAAAAGCATAAACAAAAAACGGACTCTGAGTAATCAGAATCCGTTTTTCTGCCAAAGGTATCGTATTATTTGGCTTCTTCTTTAGCTGCTTCAGCAGCATCTTTTGCTTCTTCTTTAGCATCGGCAGCTGCTTCTTTAGCGTCTTCTGCTGCTTCTTTAGCTTCTTCTGCTTTATCTTCAGGAGATGCAGCCGGAGCGTTGCCTTTCAACGCATCCAACGATGTTTTACAAGTAGCATCACGTTGGTCAGCAGGCAAGTTTTTCAAAGCTTCTTTGGTTTGTTCGAATGATTTTTGCATCATATCTTTTGTAGCTGCATCGACGTTTTTAGTAGCGTCAGCAAAAGCTTTTTCATATTCATCACAAACAGCAGAAGAACCACCACCACATGCGGACAAGGTCAGAGCGGCCAACAAAGTTGCCAATAAAGCTGATTTTTTCATGAGTCTCTCTTTTTGAATCTTGGTTAAAAAAGAAATTGTATGTTAAACCATTCCTGTGTAGTGTCAAGCATAGTCATTTTGTTTTCCTGACTTAAATCATGGGATTAGGCGAAATTAGGACGGTTTGAAAGAAAAAAGTTAAGTAATGAATACCGTGACTAAGGAATATTTTTATATGGATGGGAAGGCTAATTCCCTTTTATTTTAAAGGGTTAATTTATTTTTGCTGTTGTTTGAATTAATGCGGCATAGAGGGGTTTAGACCATGATATTTAACTTGGTAAAATAACTTCAAAATCGGTTAAATCAAGGTAATTCAAGCTGTTTTTGGATGGGGTGCAATTAAATTTCATATGTCATATTAAATGTATTTTGAATATAGACAATTTAGTTAATTATTTTTGAGGAGTAAGGGTAATTAAACTATATTGAATTATCTATAAACTATAGCATTAGTAATATAACTTGCTATATATAGTGGATTAAATTTAAATCAGGACA
>NZ_KV800924.1:9581-17876 GCF_001810355.1 Neisseria sp. HMSC074B07
CGCCGTACTGGTTTAAAGTTAATCCACTATAGTTATGCTGTTTGTTTTTTATTTGTTGTCTTCCTTTATTGACTAAAAAGCTCAGGCAGTCTGAAAGACATTTTTCAGACTGCCTGAGCTTTTTGTTTACTGCTACTTATCTTGCTGTCACACCCGATATGAACGAATGGCTAAAAACAGGCAGACAATCTAGGCAACGCCTAGAAAGCCCCAGCGCCTGCTACGCCGAACTCGTTAAATAGTCAGGCGGCTGCATGACCTTTCCGATAAGCATGTTCGTCATCAACCAAGTGTACCTTACCGTTTTGCGTAAGATACTGGCTCAATGCGGGCAATACGATGAGCGCAAGCGGGTTTTGCAGCAGTTTCCGCAGATTGGCGTTCATGTTTTTTTACACAATCCCTTTTTTCTCCAGATAGCTTTCGTAATCGCCCAGATAGTGCTCGTAACCGCCCTTGCCGTCCAGCTCGATGATCTGGGTGGCGAGCGAGGAGACGAACTGGCGGTCGTGCGATACGAAAATCAGCGTGCCGTTGTATTTCTCCAGCGCCATGTTCAGCGATTCGATGCTTTCCATGTCCATGTGGTTGGTGGGTTCGTCCATAATCAGCACATTGGGTTTCAGCAGCAGGAGTTTGCCGTAGAGCATACGGCCTTTTTCGCCGCCGGAGAGGACCTGCACTTTTTTCACCACGTCGTTGCTGCCGAAGAGCAAACGCCCCAAAGTGCCGCGGATGACCTGTTCGTCGTCGCCTTCTTGGCCCCATTGGCGCATCCATTCGCTCAGGTTCATATCGACATCGAAGTCGTTTTCATGGTCTTGAGGGTAATAGCCGACGTTGGCTTTTTCTGCCCATTTGATGGTGCCTGCATCGGGGGCGATGCCTTCGGCGTATTCGGGCTTGAATGCACCGGCGAGAAGTTTCAGCAGGGTGGATTTACCCGCGCCGTTGGGGCCGATGATGGCGAGGCGCTGGCCTGCTTCGAGGATGAAGCTCAGGTTTTTGAACAACTGGGTTTCAAAGCGTTTGGCCAGATTTTCGACTTCTACCGCCTGACGGTGCAGCTTGGCTTTTTCATCGGCTTCAAAGCGGATATACGGGTTTTGGCGGGTGGAAGGTTTCACTTCGACCATCTCGGCTTTGATTTTGTCTGCCTGTTTCAGACGACTGGTTGCCTGACGGGCTTTGGATTTGTTGGCGGAGAAGCGGGCGACGAACTCTTGCAGCTCTTGCAGTTTCTCTTTTGCCTTGGCGTTGTCTTTCAGGGCGCGTTCGCGCGATTGGGCAGAGGCGAGCATATAATCGTCGTAGTTACCCGGGTAGATGGTGATGGTGTTGTAGTCCAAATCCGCCATGTGGGTGCAGACTTCGTTCAAAAAGTGACGGTCGTGCGAGATGATAATCATGGTGGAGTCGTATTGGTTCAACACGCCCTCCAGCCAGCGGATGGTGTTGATGTCCAAGTTATTGGTCGGTTCGTCAAGCAACAGCACATCAGGTTTGGAGAACAGGGCTTGCGCCAGCAATACGCGCAGCTTGAATCCCGGGGCGACTTCCGCCATGGTCGCATTGTGCAAATCTTCGGAAATGCCCACGCCGCTCAACAGTTCGGCGGCGCGCGCTTCGGCGGTGTAGCCGTCGTATTCGGCGAACTTGGCTTCCAGTTCGGCGGCTTTCATGTAGTCGTCTTCAGTGGCTTCGGGGTTGGCGTAAATCGCGTCGCGTTCGGTCATCGCCGCCCACATTTCGGTGTGCCCCATCATCACCACGTCCAGCACGCGCATGTCTTCGTAGGCAAACTGGTCTTGGCGCAGCTTACCCAGCCGCACGCCGTTTTCAATCGCCACTTCACCCGCAGTCTGTTCCAAATCGCCGCCGAGGATTTTCATGAAGGTGGATTTGCCCGAACCGTTCGCGCCGATCAAGCCGTAGCGGTTGCCTTCGCCGAACTTGACGGATACGTTTTCAAACAGCGGCTTCGCGCCGAACTGCATGGTAATGCCGTTGGTAGAAATCATTATTGGTAAAACCTTTATAAATATAGATAAACAGGGTGTTATAATCGCCGGCGATTGTAGCATATTTTGTATAGGTCGTCTGAAACGGGGCGGAGGAAATGGAAACCGAAAAAATCTATTACGCCGTGATTATTCTGTTGTGCGCCGCATCCATGCTGCTCAGTCCGTTTTTCTACATCCGCCGCACACGTCCAGGCGCAGAATTACGCCACGCACCTCGGCAATGGAAGCCGATTATTATTGCGAATTTGGTGATGATCATTGCTTTGGTGGCATGGTGGATATGGTTTTGATGATTTGATGAAAGGTATAAGAATGAATAAATTGATTTTAAGCACATTACTGCTCGCATTTTCCGCCGCTACGACGGCATCCCCCGTATTTGAATGTATCGACAAATCAGGGCGTAAAACCTATACGCAGACCGGCGGCAAAAACTGCAAACCGGGCAATATCGGCAGACCCTCGGTTTATACCTCCGCCGCACCGTCCGCACACTCGGCATCAGCAAGCGCTGCTGCAAGAAACGCTCCTTCCGAACAAATGCCGTCTCCACCGTCCGGCGCAATGCCTGGTTCATCTTCGGCGCAAAACGAATTGGCTCAGGCACAGAAAAATCTGGAAGAGGGCAAACAGGTTCGTTATGGCAATGAGCGAAACTACGCCCGTTATCAAGAACGGATTAAGGGTTTGGAAAACCAAGTGAAAGCCGCGCAGGAACGGGTTAATGCGGCAAACAGTATGGGCGGTGAAGGTGAGATGATGCCCGAGTAGTGATGGTTGCAAAGATAGCAATAAAAGGTCGTCTGAAAACCGGTCAGGCAATTCTATTTTGCCTAAACCGAGTTTTCAGACGACCTTTTCGGTTTGCCTGTCTTGACCGTATATTCCAGCGCTTTATAAGGTTTTAATGTGCTTGAAATATAACCGTTTTCAGGGCGGCGGACGTAATCGAGATAATCCTGCATGGCGGGTGAGAAGCCTTCCACATCGTCCACGGCGATGACCGCGCGGTCGGTAAGATTGGATTCCAGCAGCTTGAATACGGGGAATACCAAATCCGGCCAGCCGTCGAGTAAGACGAAATCGGGGCAGATGGCTAAGTCTTTTAAGGTTTCCAGCGCATCACCTTCGCGAAGCTCGATATAGTCTGCCAAACCGGCTTCTTGGAAATGTTTTCTCGCCGCTGCGGCTTTGTGCGGCAGATATTCGCAAGTGATGACGCGCCCTCCGTTGACTCTGGCGGCTGCGGCAAGATACAGCGTCGAAATGCCGTAGGAAGTCCCGAATTCGACAATATTTTTTGCACCCGATGCCAAAGCCTGCATATACAAAAACTTGCCTTGTTGCGGTGCGATGGGGATATATTTGTCTTCGTAAAAACTTTCGTTTTCCCCCGTCCAATCCAGCCCTTTGCCCAAGAGCTTGAAAATCTTGGGCAGAAAATGAAAAAACATCTGTCTGTTTTGCTTTAAGGCTTGGGCGTAGAGCCGCAGCAAAACGGCTTCGGCTTGAGGCTCTTGCAGAAAAGCGAACATTTGGGGTGTCAGCTTGGGCATGGGCTTTCTCCTGTTCAGTTCAAATCCTCTATATTGTCCATCTTGCCACAGCTTTGCTTTTCAGACGACCCCACTATCCAAACTCCGTTATAATGGCGGCTTTCCCATTATTTCATTCAAAAGACGGTCTTATCATGAAACACATCCACATTATCGGTATCGGCGGCACGTTTATGGGCGGGGTGGCCGCCATTGCCAAAGAAGCGGGGTTCAAAGTCAGCGGTTGCGACGCGAAGATGTATCCGCCGATGAGCACCCAGCTCGAAGCCTTGGGCATAGACGTACACGAAGGCTTCGACGCCGCGCAGTTGGACGAATTTAAAGCCGACGTTTACGTTATCGGCAATGTCGCCAAGCGCGGAATGGATGTGGTTGAAGCGATTTTGAACCGCGGCCTGCCTTATATTTCCGGCCCGCAATGGCTGTCGGAAAACGTGCTGCATCATCATTGGGTACTCGGCGTGGCGGGGACGCACGGCAAAACGACCACCGCATCCATGCTCGCATGGGTCTTGGAATACGCCGGACTCGCGCCGGGCTTCCTCATCGGCGGCGTACCCGAAAACTTCAGCGTTTCCGCCCGCCTGCCGCAAACGCCGCGCCAAGACCCGAACAGCAAATCGCCGTTTTTCGTTATCGAAGCCGACGAATACGACACTGCCTTTTTCGACAAACGCTCCAAATTCGTACATTACCGCCCGCGTACTGCCGTGTTGAACAATCTGGAATTCGACCACGCCGACATCTTCGCCGATTTGGGCGCGATACAGACCCAGTTCCACCACCTCGTACGCACCGTGCCGTCCGAAGGCTTAATCGTCTGCAACGGACAGCAGCAAAGCTTGCAAGATACTTTAGACAAAGGCTGCTGGACGCCGGTGGAAAAATTCGGCACCGAACACGGCTGGCAGGTCGGCGAAGTCAATGCCGACGGCTCGTTCGACGTATTGCTTGACGGCAAAAAAGCCGGACACGTCGCATGGGATTTGATGGGCGGACACAACCGCATGAACGCGCTCGCCGTCATCGCCGCCGCACGTCATGCCGGCGTCGATATTCAGACCGCCTGCGAAGCCTTGAGCGCGTTTAAAAACGTCAAACGCCGCATGGAAATCAAAGGCACGGTGAACGGCATCACCGTTTACGACGACTTCGCCCACCATCCGACCGCCATCGAAACCACCATCGAAGGCCTGCGCCAGCGCATTGGAAACGCCCGCATCCTCGCCGTCCTCGAGCCGCGTTCAAACACCATGAAACTCGGCACGATGAAAGCCGCCCTGCCCGAAAGCCTCAAAGGTGCCGACCAAGTGTTCTGCTACGCCGGCGGCGTGGACTGGGACGTCGCCGAAGCCCTTGAGCCTTTGGCTAACAAGCTGCACGTCGGACAAGACTTCGATGCCTTCGTTGCCGAAATCGTGAAAAATGCCGAAGCAGGCGACCATATTTTGGTCATGAGCAACGGCGGTTTCGGCGGGATACACGGGAAGCTGCTGGAAGCCTTGAAATAAGGTTGGTTGAAAGTTTGGAATGATTGAGGTCGTCTGAAAACCGAAGTTTGGTTTTCAGACGACCTTTTTGTTGTGAAGGAATGGTATGGGATGGGGCAGGCCCGATATTTCCGGCGGGGCGGGTTTGGCTGTAAACCAAGCGGGGTTTGCCGTTTACCTTTATTTGGATTTTTTAGACGGCTTGGTGTTTTCGCTTTCTATTGCCTTTCGGTACAGGTCAAACAGGAAGGCGACGCGTTCTGCCTCGTCGTCGGTGTTTTTACCTTTTTTGTAGCCGTAGGCTTTATCGACGGCTTTGTCGAGGGCGGCGTGGGCTTTGGCGAGGTCGGGATAGCCTGCGTCGGGCGCATAGAGTTCGGCAAGCGTAGGGGGAGGCAGATTGTCAGCAAGCGCATCGGCGCGGTATTTCTCGCGAATGTCGAGAATGGCTTGGGCGGCAGATTCGATGGCGGCGCGTAGGGGGCTGTTTTCAGACGACCCCGGCTTTTTGCCTTTTTTGCCCGTGGTTTCCTGACAGGCGGTTTCGCCATTGTCGGGTTTACGGCAGCTTTCGGGGAAGGGAAAGTTGTTGTACACAATTAAACTGGAATAGCTGTAATCGCTTTTCAGACGACCTGAAACAGTGCGCATAAAGGCATTGTGCATAGTGGAGCAGAGAATACCGAAGTGGTAAAGGGTAGCATTGGGTAACATGAAGAGCTTATCCCCGGCAATAGTTCGAGAATCCAAATAACCGATGGGAATGAAACGGCGATTTTCAGAAGATACTTTAGGGATGGCAAGGTAATTGCCGTCTGAAATATTGCGTAATTGCTGGAAAAGCCAGGGAGTCATAGCATCTTTTTGAGTTTGCTTATCTTTACTAGCCTCACGCATGGCTTTGACTGCCTGAATACGGGCTTGGACTTTGGGCATCTGTTTTAAGTCATGGTTGCGTTTGACATCAGGTACGCCGTTAAACCAAATGCACCAACGTTCGATACCATTAAGAAATTCGTTACCCATCGAGAAGGCACGTATGTAGTTTGCCGCCAATGGTTCGGTAGCAATCAAGGCTTCTTTTTCATCGGTAGAAAGTATGAGGTTGCCGCCTTCGGTAGGCTTGCCGCCACTAACCATTTCAATTTCTCCACTGATTTGGGTTTTGCGCTTGGTAATAATCAAATCGGGCGCATCAATCAGATATGGATTGATGTTGGCTACGGCGTGTTTTACGGGTTCGCCTTTGATGTCGGGATAGTCGTAGAGATATTTGGGCAGGGCGGGATTTTCCGAAGCGTTTGCGCCGCCGTTTTCAGACGACGTTTGCGGTTTGCGGCTGAAGCCGACGATGATGCAATGGACGGCGGCTTTGCCTGCGGCTTGGCTCGTCCATTGGAAGGTACGGTGGGCAAAGTTGATTTCGATGCCTTGGTTCAAAAGGCTGCCCCAAAGGATTTCGACCTGCTGGCCTTGGCAGATGGAATTGGTGGAAACAAAGGCCGTCTGAACTTGGGGATTCTGCGCCATGATGCCGGCGGCTTTGACGTACCAGTTGCAGACGTAATCCAACAGGCCGTAGCCTTTGATATGGCCGCAGATGCTTGCAAGGTCGTTTTTCTGCTCTTTGGTTTGGTAGGTCGAGCCGATAAAGGGCGGATTGCCGAAGATGTAGTCCGCCGCCTGCCAAGGTGTGCGGAGGCTGTTGGCGTGGATGATTTCGGCGGCATCTTCGAGCGGAAGCGTATGGCAGGCGACTTCGCCGTCGAAGCGGATTTGCGTGCGGATGTTGCATTGGTGGTTTTTGAGCCACATGGCAGTACGGGCGATAAGGACGGCAAATTCGTCTATTTCGATGCCGTGGAATTGTTTCAGACGGCATTGGACGGACGGGCTGTCGAATAAGCCGCCTGCTTTGTCTTTGAGGGCTTCGGCGATGATGTCGTCTTCAAGGGCGCGGATGCGGTCGTAGGCAACGATAAGGAAATTGCCGCAGCCGCAGGCCGGGTCGAGGAATTGCAGGTTTTGGATTTTTTGGTAGAAGGCGGCGAGTTTTTTGGCTTTGTCGCGTTTGAGGGCTTTGACGGCTTCAAATTCGGCGCGCAGGTTTTCTAAAAAAAGGCCGTTGATGACTTTGTCGATATTGGCGGCTTCGGTGTAGTGTGCGCCTGCTTCGCGCCGCTCTTGCGCGTCCATGACGGATTGGAAGAGCGTGCCGAAGATTTCGGGACTGATGTTGCGCCAGTCGAAATTGCCGCAGTCGATTAAGGCGCGGTGCTGCTTGGCGGTGAAGTCGAAGGTGCGCAGGCGTTCTTTGAAAAGGCCGCCGTTGACGTATTCGAAACCTTTAAATTTTTCGCTTTGGGTCTTGCTGCGCTTTTGGTCGGGTGTGTTGAGAAATTCAAAGAGTTGGTTGAGCTTGTCGCCGAGCGTATCGGCTTCTTTGCAGCTTTCTAAAAAGTCTTGAAAAAGATAGTTGCGCTGGAAAACGGCGCTGTCGTCGGCAAAAAAGAGGAAAAGCAGGCGCGTGATGAAGAGCCTGAGTTCGTGTTCTTCGTAAATGCCTTCTTCCTGCAAGGCATCGTGCAGCCTGCCGATGGCCGCTGCCGCCTGAATATTGGCTTCTTCTTGAATTTGGCGGACTTTGGCTTCGATGCCGAACATGAAGTCGAAAATGCCGCGCGCGATGTATTCGGGCAACGCTTCCAGCGGGAATTGCCATTGGTTTTCCACGCCTTCTTCAGGCTCGCGACGATAAAGGTGGAAATGGGCAAAATCGCTGACAGCGTAATATTCAGGTAAGGCAGACGGCTTGGTGCGCTCGATTTCCTGCAAATAACGCTCTGCCTGTTCTTTGGCTTTTGCCAGGTTTTTGTTGGCGGATTTGTGTTCTGCCAAGAAGATGCCTTCCCAAAAGACATCGACAAATTGGGTGTTGTTGCTTGGGTCTTTAACGGCATATTCGAAGTGGGCGACGTTTTTGCGGTCTATGCCGAAAATCGCAAAAAATTCATTCCAAAAGGTGTCTTTTTCACGACGTTCGTCGGTTTGGTTTTTGTAGTGGTCGGCGAAATTTTGTGCGGCGGTTTGGAGTTGGAGCAAGGTTTTCATGACTTTATGCAATGAATGTATTGTGGAAACGGATGGGGCGTTATTATAACGGTTTGCGTTAAAAAGGTCGTCTGAAACCATTGAACTGCACCCCAAAAGTTGGACATCCCCTCC
>NZ_KV800925.1:0-16071 GCF_001810355.1 Neisseria sp. HMSC074B07
ACGCCGTACTGGTTTAAAGTTAATCCACTATATCTGTTACTTGCTGCCGTTTATCCAACGTTCAGCCACTGAGTGGGAACACTTTACAAAAAGGTCGTCTGAAAACCGAAAAATCAGTTTTCAGACGACCTTTGTTTAGCTCAAACCTTCCCGGTTTAAGCGGCGTTGACTTTGTCTTCGCGGCGCAGCAGGGTAATCAGGTCGCTGATGCGCTGTTTCATGCTGCGGCGGTCGACGATTTGGTCGATAGCGCCTTTTTCCAGCAGGAATTCTGCGCGTTGGAAGCCTTCGGGCAAGGTTTCGCGGACGGTTTGTTCGATAACGCGCGGACCGGCAAAGCCGATAAGGGCATTGGGTTCGGCAAGCACGACATCGCCGAGGAAGGCGAAACTGGCGGATACGCCGCCCATGGTCGGGTCGGTCAGGACGGAGATGAACGGCAGGTGTTTTTCAGTCAGAAGATGCAATGCCGCGCTGGTTTTGGTCATCTGCATCAATGAGTTGACTCCTTCTTGCATACGCGCACCGCCCGATGCGGCAACGCAGATGAAAGAGCAGTTGTCGGCTACGGCGCGGCGCACGCCTTGAACGAAGCGTTCGCCGACGACGGAACCCATAGAGCCTCCGATAAAGCGGAATTCGAAGGCGGCAATCACGACGGGCAGGCCGTTCATAAAGCCTTTCATCACGACCAACGCATCATCTTCGCCGGTGGCTTTGCGCGCTGCGGCCAAGCGTTCGGGGTATTTTTTGCTGTCTTTGAATTTCAGCGGGTCGGTCGGTTTGATATTGGCGGCGATTTCTTCGCGGCCTTCCTCGTCCAAAAGCAAACTGAGGCGTTCGCGCGCGGAAAGGGGGTTGTGGTGGTTACATTTCGGGCAAACTTGGTCGTTTTGCTGAAGTTCGGTCGAGTAGATGGTTGCCGAGCAGGAAGGGCATTTGTGCCACAGGCCTTCGGGAACGTTGGACGAGCCTTCGCTTTTGCTGCGGTTTTTGATTTTGGGCGGTAGGATTTTGTCTAACCAACTCATGGATGACTCCTTGGAATTCGGGATTCAGACGACCTTTGCGTGTGTTTTCGGAAAAGGCCTTAACGGATTGCGTCTTTTAATTCTTTTACCAACGCGCCGACGGCTTCTGCTTCGCGGCCTGCGTTATTTTCAATTTCTTTGACGATGCGGCTGCCGACGATGACGGCATCGGCAACGGCGCCGATTTTGCGCGCGCTTTCGGCGTTGCTGATGCCGAAGCCGACGCCGATCGGGATGTCGATATACTTGCGCAAAAGCTCTATTTTACGCGAAACTTCTTCGGTATCCAAACTTGCTGCGCCGGTAACGCCTTTGAGCGAAACGTAATAGACAAAGCCGCCTGCAACGCGGGCGATGGTTTGGATACGCTCTTCGGTCGTGGTCGGGGCAATCAGAAAGATGCAGTCGATGCCGCGCGCTTTGAGTTCGTCGTGCAGCGGGGTGATGGTTTCGACAGGGGAATCGACGGTCAGCACGCCGTCCACGCCGGCTTCGGATGCCGCTTGGGCAAATGCCTGATAACCCATTTTATGGATCGGGTTCAGATAACCCATCAGGACGACGGGCGTGTTGCCGTTTGTTTCGCGGAAGCGGCGTACGATGTTCAATACGTCGTTGAGGGAAACTTTGTTTGCCAACGCACGCTCGGCGGCGCGCTGGATGGTCGGACCGTCCGCCATCGGGTCGGAAAAGGGAACGCCCAATTCCAGGATGTCGGCGCCGTTTTCAACCAAACTGTGCATCAGCGCAAGCGTGGTATCGAGATTGGGATCGCCTACGGTGATATAGGGAATCAGGGCTTTTGCGCCGTCAAGCGCGGCAAAGGTTTGCTGGATTCTGCTCATCTTGATTTCTCGTTTCCGTAACGGCTGTTTCCAGCCGGTTTTCATCGACAATAAGTTGGCAAGTATAGCATTGACTGTCTGTTTCGGGCGAAACTGCATGACATTTTCAGTCATTTTTTCATATAGATAAAAGGTCGTCTGAAAATCTTTTCAGACGACCTTTCCAAAACAGGGCAGTCGGAATGCTGCCGCTATGCCGATTTTCCACCGTTTAATCGCGTTTGTGCTCGATATAGTCTTGGTGTTTGGTTTGCGGATCGGCGCGGGTCACCGTGTATTCGCCTTCGATGATATCGCCGTCATCTTCACCACGGCGCGTAAAGGTTTGCTGACGGAAAGACTGCGTATTCATTTGAGCTGCAGGCCGACCCTTTATCGGCAAAAGCAGCAGCAAGGCGATAATGGTGGACACAAAACCCGGACTGAGCAGCAAAATCCCGGCGACGGTATAACGTATCAGCCACAACATCTGATACATGGAAATATTGTCCCCGCTGCGGATGGCCGCACCCGCCAGCAAAATGCCGGACAGCCCCGTGTGGCGCAGCATCATCGTGCCGCCGATAAAGCTGACTATCATCAGCAGGAAAGTGAATCCGCCGCCCAGCCAATCCGCCACCCAAACGATGGACATAATTTCCAAAAACAATAATACTAAAAAACCCACACCGAAATACTGCATCTTTGCTCCTTTAAATTCCGAACCCGCTTCATGCTGCGCAAGTCGGCGCGTTTAGCCGCAATTTCAATCTATCTTATTGAATCTTATTAGATATCATAAACCGACATTTTACACTTCCCGAATAACCGGTTTCCCTTAACATAAAGATAATGCGCCCTACTTTCAAGGCGCGCGAATGTGAAAAACCGTAAGGTTTCGGCACGTTTCTTCAGACGAGGTCGTCTGAAACAGCATGCGCTCTTACAGCAACTTCTTGATATCGTTTTCTATTTCTTCCGGCGTTACGCTGGGCGCAAACCGTGCCACCACTTCGCCTTGCCGATTAATCAGGAATTTGGTGAAGTTCCAGCGGATATCGCCCGCCTGATGCTTACTGCCCCATGCCGCCAGCCGCAACACCGCTTCTTTCAACATATGCCCGCCCCTATCCTTCGGCTGTTGTGCCTTCAAATAAACATAAAGCGGCGATGCGGATGCGCCGTTGACATCGATTTTGTCAAAAATTTTGAATGCAGTACCAAACTTCGTCTGACAGACGGAAGCAATTTCCCGACTGCTCTCCGGCGCCTGTCCGCGAAATTGGTTGCACGGAAAATCCAATATCTTCAAACCTTGCCCGTTGTAACGTTCATAAAGCTGCTGCAACGCCGTATATTGCGGCGTCAATCCGCAGCGCGTCGCGGTGTTGACAATCAGCAGCACCTTACCGCGGTAAACACTCAGGGAAACCGGATCGCCTTGCGCATCGTTTAAGGTGAAGTCGTAAATATTCATGTTGTCCATTCAAAAAGGTCAGGGAAAACAAATCGAGTCAGACAAACGCCGGCTGGGATTTCGAGCCGTATGTTTCATTTTGATTGATGATTTTTATAGTATTTCAACAATGCCATCATTTCTTTTGCCTTCTTTTTGCCATGCCGCTCGTCAGTGACATAATCCGCTGCCTTATTGCCCAATTCATTTTTGATGTCCGGGTTGGCACCGTTTGCCAAAAGTATTTCAAGTATTGCCACATTGCCGTTGAAACAGGCATTTTGGACAGGCGTAAAACCCATTTCTCCCTGTTTGTTGACGTCCGCGCCATTTTGAATCAGCAATAAAACATCTTCGCAGTCTTGGTTGATGACCGCCAAATTCAGCAAGGTTTCATCCATCAAACCCAAATCATGTACGGAGGCGATACGGGGGCGCGAGGCGAAAGCCAAGTTATTTTGATATTTGGCGAACAGATTGGTCAGTTTTTGATCCATGATTTATCCTGGAACGATGAGGCTTAAGAGACGGATATGTTTTCAGACGACCTTTTTCAGACGACCCCGGCAAACCTGCCCTATTGTTTATCGTCAGCCCATATGAAAAAACACCGCTTTCGCAAGCGGTGTCCGGTAAAGCAGCAATTATTTGCGCAGACCCAAGCGGGTGATCAGGTTGCGGTATGTATCAGGTTGAGTACGGCGCAAGTAAGACAACAGACGGCGACGTTGACTGACCATTTTCAACAGGCCGCGACGGCTGTGGTGGTCTTTAGGGTTGGTTTTGAAGTGGGGAGTCAGGTCGTTGATACGGAAAGTCAACAGAGCGACTTGTACTTCAGAAGAACCGGTATCGCCTTCTTTACGTTGGAAATCTTTAACAATTTGTGCTTTTTGTTCTACGGTCAATGCCATGATGGATAACTCCGAAAAATAAAAGAACCGTCATTCGGTTCGGACAAGTTTGACGAGCAGGAAACCCGTTCAAACTCCTGAAGTCTTTTTGTAAAGACGGGCGGATTATGCCACAGTTTGTACGGTTTTGCACGACTAAATCCTGTCTTCAGGCAGTGTTTCGCCGAGACTGTGGCTTTCAGACGACCCGCCCGCCCTGAAACCTACTCCCCCGCCACGGTCATGCTCTCGATCAGCACAGAACCGATTTTGTTGGAAGAGCGGCGCAGCGCGTCGTTGGCGGTACCGACGATGCCGAGGTACATATCCTGCAAGCGGCCGGCGATGGTAATTTCTTGGACGGGGTGGCTGATGATGCCGTTTTCCACCCAAAAACCTGCCGCGCCGCGCGAGTAGTCGCCCGTGATGGTGTTCACGCCCTGCCCCATCAGTTCGGTAACCAACAATCCCGTACCCATTTCTTTCAGTAAGTCGGACTGCGTTTCGTGCGTATGGTTCAAATAAAGGTTGTGTGCGCCGCCGGCGTTGCCCGTGGTCTGCATACCGAGCTTTCTCGCGCTGTAACTGCTGAGGAAATAGCCTTCGACAATGCCGTCGCGGATGACGAAACGCGGCCGCGTGGCGACGCCTTCGGAATCGAAATAGGTGCTGCCGAAGGCGCGGGGGATGTGCGGTTCTTCGCGCAGGCTGAGGAAATCGGGCAGGACTTTTCTGCCTATGCTGTCGATCAGGAAGCTGCTTTGGCGGTAGAGCGCGCCGCCGCTGAGTGCGCCGACGAGGTGTCCGATAAGGCCGCCTGCGACGGTGGTATCGAAGAGGACGGGATAGCTGCCTGTCGGGATGCTGCGGCTGTTCAGACGACGTAAGGTACGCTCGGCGGCGGTTTTGCCGATTTGCTCGGGACTGTCCATGTCTTGATGGCGGCAGGCGGCATCGTACCAGTAGTCGCGCTGCATGCCGTTTTCGTCGGCGGCGACGATGCTGCACGAAATGCTGTGGCGCGTGCCTTGTTGGTGGGCGGTGAAGCCGTGGGTGTTGCCGTAAACGTATTGGTAATGTCCGGTCTGAACGCCTGCGCCTTCGGAGTTTTCGATGCGTTCATCCGCGCTCAGGGCGGCTTGTTCACATTGTTTTGCCAACTCAATGGCGGCTTCCGTGCTTAAATCCCATTCGTGATAACGGTCGAGGTCGCCGACGTGTCGCGCCATCAATGAAGCATCTGCCAGACCTGCGCAATCGTCTTCGGCGGTGTAGCGGGCGATGTCGATAGCGGCTTTGACGGTGTCTTGCAGGGCTTTTTCGGAGAAGTCGGCGGTGCTGGCGCGGCCTTTGCGTTTGCCGACGTACACGGTAATATCCAGCGATTTATCCTGCTGGAACTCGATTTGTTCGATTTCGCCCAGCCGTACGCTGACGCTTTGTCCGATGGATTCGCTAAAGTCGGCTTCGGCAGCCGCCGCGCCCATGTTTTTTGCCAAATCCAAGGCGTGCCCGCATAAGCCGGTCAGCTCGGAGGCGGTGTGGTTGAACAGCATAAAAGGTTTCCTGACAGAGGTTTGCGGCATTTTAACCGTTTTCAGACGACCTCGGCAAAAATACCGCCGCCAAAGGCAAAAGGTCGTCTGAAAACGCCGTTTCGACAGGGCGTTGACGTGGAAACTGCCCGAACGTGCTAAAATACCCAAAACAAAATTAAAGGTTTATCAAAATGTTTGAAAACGAAGACGAATGGGTCAGCAAAACCCAAATGAAAAAGCAGATGAACGATTTGCAGGCTTTGGGCATGGAGTTGACCAAACTCTCGACCGATACGCTGAAAAAAATCGGCTTGGACGAAGACTTGTACGAAGCCGTCGTTACCTACAAAAAAATCACGTCCAACGGCGCGCTCAAACGCCAAAGCCAATTCATCGGCAGGCTCATGCGAGACACCGACCCCGCGCCCATCGAAGCCTTCCTCGCCAAACTGCGCGGCGAAAATACCGCCCACAACGCCTTCTTGCAACGCATCGAACAAGCCCGCACGCGCCTCTTGGCGGACGACAACGCAATCACCCAATTCATGGCGGACTTTCCCCATGCCGACGCAGGCAAATTGCGCACCTTAATCCGCAACACGAAAAAAGAGCAGGAACAAAACAAACCGCCGAAAAACTTCCGCGCCCTCTTCCAAGAAATCAAATCCGTCATGGAAGGCGGTCAGAGCGATTCGGAAGAAACGCAGGATTGGGCAGAATAAATATCGGGGTCGTCTGAAAACGGGGTTGAGGGTTCTGTAAATCCCACCGCCCCGTTTTCAGACGACCTTTTCAAATTTCATATAATCTTATTAAAATATACCGTCATTTTTCAGACATCCCTATTAACAATAAAACAAACCGACCTTTTCAAGGACTACACTTATGAAACTTCGCCTTGCCCTCACTGCCCTCCTCGCCTTATCATTAAACGGCTGTATGACTCAAGAAATGTGGGAAGAGGATAAAAAAGTAGAAAAAATCACTTTTCATCCGATTACTTCCGACCAAGTACATTCTTTCGGTATCGTCAACAAAGACAATGACCAACTTGAAAAAGGCAGCATCGTCATGATGGGCGAAAAATACTGGTTCGTCATTAATGCCAAAGATTCAAAAGACCTGACGCCCATCCTCAATGTCAAACTCGACAAAAAATTCCAAATTGCCGATGCCAAAAAATACAAAAAAGACCTCAAAGCCTTGCCTGTTGTGGTGAACAATGAAAAAGAAGCCGATTTCACCACCGATTTCTGCCTACGCTACGACACTCAAAAAGCTGATGAAATCGCCAAACTGAAAAACCTGTCATTTGAAACCGGCAAAGGTAGAAATAACACTGTCTACCACCGCTGTGTTCACGCCAAAGGCAAATACTACGCCACCCCGAAAAACCTGCCCGCCGACTACAAATTTGAACAAAGCATTCCTGTCTCCATCGGCTATACCACTTCTCGCGTATACACCAGTCCGGGGAAAGTAATAGGCACTATTTTGATGACGCCGCTGACGCTCACTTTTGATGCCCTTACCCCAATACTGTTCATTCCTGCCATGATGATAGGCGGTAGCGACGGCTTTACCCCAAGCTTTTAATAAACTCGTTACGCCTGTTTTCAGACGACCTTTCCGTCCTTGAATACATCAAACATATTTCCACACACCATGCCCGTCAAAATCCAAACCCGCCCCGTCAACCAAAACGTCCTCGATGATTTGCTCACCGCCGGTGCCGATCCTTTAATCGCCCGGCTGTGCGCCTCGCGCGACGTGCAGAGTCCCGCCGAATTGGACGACAAACTCGCCGGCCTTCTGCCTTATCAATCGCTGACGAATTGCGAAGCCGCCGCCCGCCGTCTGGCGGATGCCATCGAGCGCAAGGAAAAAATCCTGATTGTCGCCGACTACGATGCCGACGGCGCGACGGCGTGTTCCGTCGGTATGAGCGGCTTGGCAGCGATGGGCGCGGCGGTGGATTTCCTCGTACCCAACCGCTTCGAACACGGCTACGGCTTAACGCCCGAGCTTGCCGAAATCGCCGCCGCGCAAGGCGTGGATTTGCTGATTACGGTCGATAACGGCATCGCCAGCATCGCAGGCGTGGCGCGGGCGCAGGAATTGGGTTTGGACGTGATCGTTACCGACCACCACCTGCCCGCTGAAACCGTACCCGACTGCATCATCGTCAATCCGAACCAAAAAGGCTGCGGCTTTCCCAGCAAAAGTCTGGCAGGCGTAGGCGTGATTTTTTATGTATTGATGGCGTTGCGTGCCGAATTGCGCCGCCGCAATTATTTTTCAGACGACCTTAGAGAACCGAATCTGGGCGAACTTTTGGATTTGGTCGCACTCGGCACCGTCGCCGATGTCGTCCCCCTCGACCACAACAACCGTATCCTCGTGTCGCAAGGTTTGAAAAGGATGCGTTCCGGCAAAATGCGTCCCGGCATCCGCGCCTTGTTTGAAGTGGCGCGGCGCGACTGGCGCAAAGCGCAGCCTTTCGATATGGGTTTTGCACTAGGTCCGCGCATCAACGCCGCCGGACGGCTGGACGATATGTCGGTCGGCATTGCCTGCCTGTTGGCGCGCGACGACGCAGAAGCGCAGGCATTGGCGGCGCAGTTGAACGACCTTAATATCGAACGCCGCGAAATCGAGCAATCCATGCTGCAAGACGCACTGAACGCCTTTCCCGAAACCCTGCCTTCAGGTCAGACGACCCTGGTCGCCTACCGCGACGACTTTCATCAAGGCGTGGTCGGCATCGTCGCCAGCCGCCTCAAAGACCGCTTCTACCGCCCGACCATCGTATTCGCCCCGGCGGACAACGGCGAAGTGCGCGGTTCGGGCCGCTCCATTCCCAACCTGCACCTGCGCGACGCTTTGGATTTGGTGTCCAAACGCCATCCCGATTTGATTTTGAAATTCGGCGGACACGCGATGGCGGCGGGCTTGAGCATACTCGAACACAACATTCCCGCGTTTCAGACGGCCTTTGAAGAAGCCGTGCGCGAAATGGTGTGCGAAGACGATTTGTCGCAAACCTTCATCACCGACGGCAGCCTGAAAGCCTGCGACATCACGTTGGAACAGGCACAAAACCTCGCCCGCCACGTTTGGGGACAAGGCTTCGCGCCGCCGAGCTTTACCGACGAATTTCACGTCATCCGCCAGCAGCCTTTGGGCGCGGAGGGCAAACATAAAAAAGTCTGGCTGCAAAAAGACGGCTACGAATTTGAAGCCATGTTTTGGCGGTGCAGCGAAGACATCCCCGAATACATCCGCACGGTTTACCGCCCCGTGGCAAACGAGTGGCGCAATCAGATGGAATTGCAGCTTTACATCGATTACTGGGAAGCCGCTTAAGGCTTGCGAAAGATAAAAGGTCGTCTGAAACCAAAAAACAAGTTTCAGACGACCTTTGTTTTCTAGAAGATTATTGTGCGCCAAATTTCAATACCATCGGCAATCAAGAAAACATGCCCGCACAACTTGTATTTAAATTTCAAAAAACCACCTTATCCGAATGATAAAAACCGGCAATCCGAAAGAAAACAAAACCGAAAATCCCCCTTCTACTCAAACACTTTCAACGCAATATTGTGATGAATCAAACTTCCTGACAGATAAACCCGCGATTGCTTGTCAGTCGGTAGATTTTAAAACATAATGCTTACGCGCCTAAGTATTGGAGTTTTACTACAAATACATGATGGGTAAGCCGTACGCAGCGCAGCAGTTCCAACCGATCAACTCAAAGCAAGGAAGGTCTAAAATGAAAGTAACCAGTTTCGGCGAAGTGTTGTGGGACGATTTTCCAAGCGGCAAAGTGTTGGGCGGTGCGCCGCTGAACGTTTTGGTCCGTTTGCAATCTTTCGGGGTCGATACTGCCATCATCAGCCGTCGAGGCGATGATGCCGACGGCGAAGAGCTGCTGCGCCAAATCCAAGCGAAAAACGTCAATACCGACCTGCTGCAAGTGTGCAAAGAATGCGATACCAGCCTTGTCAAAGTCATCCTGGACAAATGCGGCAGCGCGTCATACGAAATCGTATATCCCTGCGCGTGGGACCGCATCGTCGTCGAAGATGCCGCCTTGCAGCGTGTCGCTGAATCCGATGCCTTCGTGTTCGGCAGCCTTGCCACCCGCGACGAGATTTCCCGTGCGGCTTTAGACAAACTGATGGAAAAAGCCAAATTCAAAATCTTCGACGTCAACCTGCGCAAACCCCACTACGACACCGACCGCCTGCTCACCACCATGAAGCGTGCAGATATGCTCAAACTCAATGACGACGAATTGTACGAACTGTCCGCAATTTACGGCTCGCCCTACCACAGTATCGAACAAAACATCGCCTACCTCAACCGGTTGACCGGCGCACAAACCATCTGCGTCACCTTAGGCGGACACGGCGCAATTTTATACAAAGACGGCGAACTCTACCGCCACTGCGGCTTCCGCATCAAAGTTGCCGATACGGTCGGCTCCGGCGACAGCTTCTTGGCAGGGCTGACCTACAAACTGCTCAACAATGCCGAGCCGCAAGAAGCCATTACCTTCGCCTGCGCACTCGGCGCCCTAGTCGCTTCTAGACACGGCGCGACGCCCGACATTTCCTTGCAAGAAATCGAAAGCTTCATGAATCCGGCTTGATGTTTGCCATCAAAGGATGTCACAACAAAAGGTCGTCTGAAAACGGATTTTCTGTTTTCAGACGACCTTTTATATCGCCGATTCACTTTTCAGAATACAGACTCGTGTTAAGCCGATTCTTCAGGCTGTTTACCAAACCGTCACAAACTGCTCCAAATCGGTATTTTTTGCGCCACTGCCCGCCTCAGTCGGCGAACCAACCATCATCAGCCCGATGATTTTATCTTTGTCTTCACAACCAAACGCTTCGCGCAAGAGCGGGCTGTTGACCCACATTCCGGTAATCCACACATTGTCAAAACCTTGCGCGGACGCGGCAAGCTGCAGCCCGTAAGCAGCGCAGCCCGCACTCAGCATTTGTTCCCACTCGGGCTTGGGTTTCGCCACTTCGCGGTTGGGCGCAAAAGTCACGCCGATTACCATAGGTGCCATATTGCCGACTTTCTCGGCTTTTTTCATCGCATCATCGCCAAAATTCAACTCGGTAACCGTTTGGCGCAACAATTCGCGGAAACGTTGCAAGCCTGCCTCGCTTTGAATGACGGTAAAACGAAACGGACGCATATTGCCATGGTCGGGAACCTGCGTAGCCGCTTGCAGCATATATTCGAGCTGTTCCGCATTCGGCGCGGGAGCGGTAAGTTTTTTAGATGAACGACGTGTGGTCAAAAGTTGTAAAGCATCCATATTTTATCTTTCAATTCATTTGAAACAACGGAATCCATCTTAGACGGGATTCCTTGTGGAACCATCAAAACGATACAGGCTATATTCGGAAAATACTGGACAGATGGTGCAAACTGATTGACTAACGCTTAAAGTCTTGATAAGCGATTCTCTTCAGTTTGGCAGGAGCAAGCCTATCCGTTCAAAACGAACCCTCTATATAGCACAAAGCCGGTTTGAATGCCATGTTTGATGGCGCAACAAAAAGGTCGTCTGAAAACCTGTTGCCAAGTTTTCAGACGACCCCTTCAAATCGCAATCATAGCCATCAGACCACGACTTCTTCTTTTTTCTTCACTTCCTTCGCGATATTTTCGCGGCTCAGACCGAACATCAGCAAGAGCGGGCTGGCGACCAATACCGAAGAGTAAATACCGAACACAATGCCGATGGTCAATGCCATTGAGAAACCGTGCAACGCTGCGCCGCCGAACACCAGCATGGAAACGACCATTGCCTCGGTCGAGCCGTGGGTGATGATGGTACGGCTCATGGTGGCGGTAATCGCATTGTCGATGACTTGCGGAACGGTATGTCCGCGCATGCTCGGTTTGCGGAAGTTCTCACGGATACGGTCGAAGACGACGACGGATTCGTTTACGGAATAACCCAATACGGCAAGGATACCCGCCAACACGGTCAGTGAAAATTCCCATTGGAAGAAGGCGAAGCAGCCCAAAATAATCACGATGTCGTGCATATTCGCGATGATGGCGGATACGGCGAAACGCCATTCAAAGCGCATCGACAGGTAAACGATGATACCGGCCACGACGAAGCCTAATGCCATCAGACCGTTGGTCACCAGCTCTTCGCCGACCTGCGGGCCGATAAATTCGACTTGGCGCAGGGTAACGTCAGGCTGCTCTTTTTTCAGCAATTCCATAACCTGATTGGAAAGCTGTGCGGAAGTTACGCCTTCTTTGTTGGGCAGGCGGATCATGATGTGTTTATTCGTACCTAACGCCTGAACTTGGACATCGCCCATTTTCAGGGTATCGAGTTTTTCACGGGTTTTGTTGACGTCCACGCCCTGCTGATATTGCACTTCCATCACGGTACCACCGGTAAATTCGACGGAGAAGTTCAAACCTTTGGTAACGAGGAAGAATACGGCGGCAATGAAGGTTACCAACGAAATAAAGGTCGTCAGTTTGCCGTAGCTCATAAACGGGATGTCGCGTTTGATTTTAAAGAGTTCCATGTCTTACTCCTTGCCAGCCGCTGTTTCGGCTTTGGGTTTCCATACTGCGCCGATGGAAATGTTCTGCAATTTGCGGCGGCGTCCGTACCATAAGTTAACCAAGGCACGGAAAACGACGACGGATGAGTACATCGAAGTCAGGATACCCAGACAATGTACGACGGCAAAACCGCGAACCGGGCCGGAACCGAATACCAAGAGGGCGATACCGGCAATCAGCGAGGTCAGGTTGGAGTCGACAATGGTTGCCCATGCGTGTTGGAAACCGAGGTTGATTGCCTGTTGCGGCGGCACGCCTTCGCGCAACTCTTCGCGGATACGTTCGTTAATCAATACGTTGGAGTCAATCGCCATACCCAGCGTCAACGCCAATGCGGCAATACCGGGCAGCGTCAGCGTTGCCTGCATGGCAGACAAAATACCGACCAAGAACAAGATGTTGGTACTCAGGGCGATGGTCGAGAAGAAACCCATCAGGCGGTAGTAAACCACCATGAACAAAGCAACGGCGGTAAAGCCCCATAAGGTCGAATGGAAACCTTTTTCAATGTTTTCTTTACCCAAAGACGGACCGATGGTGCGCTCTTCCACGATTTGCATCGGTGCGGCGAGAGAACCGGCACGCATCAACAGAGAAATGTCATTGGCTTCCGCAGTCGTCATACTGCCGGAAATTTGTACACGTCCACCAGTAATGGCAGAGTTGATAACAGGCGCAGTAATGATCTCAGATTTACCTTGATCGATTAACACCATTGCCATACGTTTTCTGATATTAGCAGCAGTCAATTCACCAAAAATATTGGAGCCTGCACTGTCCAAACTCAGATTGACAACTGCTTTTTCCATTTGGTCAAAACCCGGCTGCGCATCGTTGATGTTGTCGCCGGTCAATTCAACCTGTTTGTTAATCAGCAAGGTTTCAGGATGATCGCCACCACTGGACAATAGCTCGAAACCGCTCGGAACATTACCTTCCAAAGCTTCGCGCACTTTGACAGGGTCGTCTTCCACCATGCGTACTTCCAAAGTCGCGGTACGGCCAATGATATCTTTTGCTTTGGCAGTATCTTGTACACCCGGCAACTGTACGACGATGCGGTCGAGGCCGGATTGCTGGATGACAGGCTCAGCCACGCCCAACTCATTGACGCGATTATGCAAAGTAGTGATGTTTTGTTTCACCGCATCGGAACGTACTTTGTTAATCGCTTCTTCGGACAATGTCAGCGTGATGTTATTGCCGTCGGCATTCAAATTTGCCTCAGGGAAAAGCTGACGCAGCTTAGGCATGGCTTTCTGTACGTCGGCAGCGTCCTGCATCGGGACAACCAAACCGTTTCCAATCTGACGGATGGTTCCGGTACGGATTTTTTCGCGGCGCATCTCGCGGCGGATGTCGCCCGAATAACGTTCAAACGTTTTCTGCATCGCGGCTTTCATATCCACTTGCATGGTGAAATGCACGCCGCCGCGCAAGTCCAAGCCCAAAAACATCGGGTTGGCACCGATTTTGGCCATCCATTCGGGGCTGTCCGCCAACAGGTTAAGCGCGGTGATATAGCCATCGCCCAAAGTGTTTTCGATAACGTCGCGGGCTTTAAGCTGGGTTTCAGTATCTTTGAAACGCACTTTCAGCGAGTTGTTCGCAATAAATATCCCGTCGGTCTGAATACCTGCCTGTTTCAGCGCGGCATCGACTTTGGACTGGGTCTGCTCGTTAATGATGATGGCTTGTCGGTTGGTTGATACCTGCACTGCGGGCGTTTCACCGAAAAGGTTGGGCAGCGAATACACTACGGCAACCAAAATCGTGCACGCAATCAGCAGGTATTTCCATAAAGGATAACGGTTCATGGTAAACCTTCGATTTATTATGAAGACAAACAGCCGCGCTCAGCTTTCCGAGGCGGCTCTTAGCAAAAATACGGATTACTCGGCTTTGGCGGCAATCGCGTTACGTTCCACTTCGACTTCGATTTTTGCACCTTGACCGATGTCCACAGTGAAAAACTGTTCGCCAACTTTGGTAACACGGCCTTTGAAACCTGCTGCCAAAACAACCTTATCGCCGACTTTCAAAGCGGCAAGCATGGCTTGGTGTGCTTTGAATTTCTTTTGTTGAGGACGCATGATCAGGAAGTAGAACACCACCATAATCAGCACTAAAGGGGCAAATTGGGCCACAACTGATTGTTCCATAATTTATCCGTTTTCTAAGAGATTAAAATTAAGTAAAACACTGCTTGCGACAGAAAAAAGCATTGGTACAGCCGCAAAATTAAGCTATTCTAAAGGTCGTCTGAAAAATTTCCAAGCCTTTCCCTATTTATTAACCATATTTATCATGTCAGGTCGTCTGAAAATGAAGTTTCAACGACATTTAAAACCTGATTCCTTCCTACCAACGACAAGCCCCGCGCCCTTTTCCTCATGAAAAAACTCATTCGACGACTGCGTACGCGCCTACGCCGCCTCTTGGGTAAAAATGCGCGTACGGTCTGGATTTCTCATCCCGTTTTTGCGCAACACCAACCCGGCACAGGTCATCCCGACTCGTCCGAACGCACTGCCGTTATCGAGGCGGAGCTCAAACGTCAGGATATTTGGCGGCATCTTCAAACTGCCGAAGCCGAAGAAATCAGCGATACCCGCCTCGCCTTGGTTCACCCGCGCAAATATCTGCGCTCGCTCGAAGCCTGCCAGCCCCAACCGGACAAAATCTACCGCATCGACGACGATACCGTCATGAGCCATGGTTCGCTCAAAGCCGCCCGTTACGCCGCAGGGGCTGTCGTTCAGGCGGTAGATATGGTGATGAATAAGAAAGCATGGCACGCCTTTTGCGCCATCCGCCCACCCGGACACCATGCACACAGCGATAAAGCCGGCGGTTTCTGCCTATTAAACAATGTCGCAACAGGCGTCATGCACGCCATCGCCGAATATCGACTCCAACGCATCGCTATCATCGACTTTGACATCCATTACGGCGACGGCACAGCGGAAATCTTCAAAGACGACCCGCGCGTCCTGTTTATGAACCTTTTTGAAACCGACCTCTTCCCATTTCCCGAAACCAACCATTCCGCCAACGGCGCCAATATGTTGCACCTGCCTTTCGCGTCCAACACCGGCAGCCGCGTCTTCCGCACTACCGTACGCGAGCAATGGCTGCACAAACTGACCGCATTCAAACCCGAACTGGTCTTACTGTCCGCAGGTTTCGACGGACACAAACAAGACGAAACAGGTCGTCTGAACCTGTACGAAGCCGATTTCGCCTGGTTGACCCACAAAATCATCCAAGCTGCATCAAGCTGCCCCGGCAAAATCGTTTCCGTACTGGAAGGCGGCTACACACTCGAACCTTTGGCAAAATCCGCCGCAGCCCATATCGGCGTCTTAGCAGGACTACCCAAAGCAGGCTATGTCGCCGCTTATCAAAAGCATTTGAAACACGGTGGACAGAAGAAAGAAAATACTGCCCCTGCAAGCCAAATGGGTCGTCTGAAAACAGAAAACAGGTTTTAACTTGCTATTTCCGCATTAAAATATTTTCAAAAAATATAGTGGATTAACTTTAAACCACTATAAAAGATTGGACTGGTAATGAAAAAATTGCTTTTTATATTGTTGGGACTGACTAGCCTTAATGTTTATGCTGCTGACCCAACCTATGATGCAACCAGAGGCGCATTACAAAATAATTCGGCATTATGTCAGTATGGCTACAATCCCA